>JBJOQF010000016.1:0-36628 GCA_046050185.1 Bacteroidota bacterium | reverse complement strand
AGGAGTTGCCGGCGGAATAGTTTCGCAAATGTTAGTTGCTGATACTGTCCCGTTATAAAATCGATAAACAACTCTATTGGCACTATTAATGTCTAAAAGGGTTGGTTCGCCAACTGTACTGGGCTCATTTGTAAAGGATGTTTCAGGGATTTCCAGAAGTAATGATTCCGTATCTTTTAGTTTATATATGATATTATTGATACTGCAGCTTTGTGTAGGAATGTCTTCAAAATTAATGTCTTCTTGGGTTAAATTACCGTCATCACAACCATTTAGTAACATTACTAAGGCTAATAAACTTACAACTCTTTTCATTTTTTATACTATTTGAAACAAAAATAGAATTTTTAATTTGTTCCAATTACATTCCTGTTCAAAAACATGGAATTTAACAGGATATTAGGCTTTTAAATTTCTAATAATAACTATTCAAGCTTTATTAAAAATGGAAAGATTACGACAAATTAAAGCGAATAGAAATCATTACCTTTGCTTCAATTTATAGCAAATATGAAATTTAACAAATACTATTTAGCCGCTTTTTCTGCCTTTTTTGTATGGGGATTTTTTAGTTTAGCATTAAAACCGCTGCATAATTACCCGTCTTTGGACATTTTATTTTACCGAGTTTTTTTTAGTGTCGTTACCATGCTATTGATTAATCTTTCCTTTCGAAGAAAAGTTTTAAAAAAGAATTGGAATCATTTCAAAAGTATGACTAAAAAACAAAAACAAAATGTTATTGTGTTAACGCTTGGAGGCGGGATGTTTTTATCTTCAAACTGGTTTGTTTTTATTTATGTGATGAATCATGTAAGTGTAAAAGCAGCTTCGTTAGCTTACTTAATATGTCCCATTTTAACCACAATATTGGCTTTTTTTATATTAAAAGAAAAACTGAGTAAATGGCAATGGATTGCCGTAATGATAAGTGCCTTTAGTTGTATTTTATTATCATTAAATCATTTTAAAGACATTTTCTATAGCCTTATTACTGCAGTAACTTATGCGATGTATTTAGTGAGCCAACGAAAAAATACTGGATTGGACAAATTCCTTGTTTTGACTATTCAATTGGTTTTTACAGCTTTAATTTTGATTCCTTTTTATCCAAATTATAGCGGTATTTTACCTACAGAATCATTGTTCTACAGCTGTTTGCTCTTCATCGTAGTTTGTTTTACGATTATTCCTTTGTTTTTAAACTTGTACGCACTAAAAGGAATTAATTCATCAGCAGTTGGAATTATGATTTATATTAATCCCATTATTGGGTTTTTATTGGCTATATTTTATTTTAATGAACAGGTAACTAATCTACAATTGGTTTCTTATTTTCTTATTTTGGTCTCAATAGTTGTTTTTAATGAGAAACTGATTTTTCCCAGAAAATGGAAAGCCACATCATCAGAAATAGAGGTTTCAAAATAATTTTATAATTTTCAAAAAATGAAAAAAGTATACCTCGATAACGCTTCTACAACGGCAATTCGTCCGGAAGTTATTCAAGAAATGACCAAAGTTATGACCGAAGATTATGGGAATCCATCGTCAACACATAGTTTTGGCCGTAATGCCAAAAGTATTTTGGAACTTTCCAGAAAATCAATTGCAAAACATTTGAATGGTACCGCACAAGAAATAATTTTTACTTCCTGTGGTACTGAAGCCAATAATTGGATTCTTCGTTCTGCCGTTAAAGATTTAAAAGTAAAACGTATTATTACCAGTAAAATCGAGCATCATGCCGTTTTATATACGATTTTAGCTTTGCAAAGCGAATATGGTATTCAGGTTGATTATGTGGCTGTTAAACCAAATGGTGAAATTAATATCACTGATTTAGTTGAATTACTTTCTCAAGAGAAGAAAACTTTGGTAAGCCTGATGCATGTGAATAATGAAACAGGTACCATTTTAGATTTAGATAGAATAGGTGTTATTTGTCAAGAAAATAATGCTTTGTTTCATTCGGATACCGTGCAGTCTATTGGGAAGACAGCGATAGATTTACAATCAATCCCTGTTAATTTTATTGTAGCCAGTGCCCATAAATTTCATGGTCCTAAAGGTGTTGGGTTTGCTTTTATTCGAAAAAATTCCGGTTTACAACCCTTGTTTTTTGGTGGTGAACAGGAAAAAGGATTGCGGGCAGGAACGGAAGCTTTGCACCAAATTGCGGGAATGGCAAAAGCACTGGAGCTTTCTTATTCTAATTTAGAAACAGAAAGAAATCATATCGCTGAATTGAAAAACTATTTAATTACCCAACTTGAAATTGAATTTCCAGCTTTTGTAATCAATGGAAGCGTTGATGGATTTTACAATATATTGAATGTTTTATTGCCTTTTTCAGAAGATAAAACGGCGATGATTTTATTTCATTTAGACATGAAAGGAATTGCAGTTTCCCGCGGAAGCGCCTGTCAAAGCGGAAGTGTAAAACCTTCGCATGTATTAGCAGAAATGCTCTCTAATGAAGATTTGAAAAAACCAAGTTTGCGTATTTCTTTAAGTCATTATAACTCAAAAGAAGATATTGATTTGTTTATTGCAGCATTGAAAAGTATTTAAAAAAGCATTTTATAAATGAAGAGAATCAAGGTTGAAAGTCTTTTTTTAGTGCCTAACGCACATTCCAACCCTTGATTCGCATAAATGAACAAATTAGATACGTGTTGAATTTGTTTATTTGTAAGGCTTAATGTGTAGTTTGTCGCTTTTTTTTGCGTGAGTGATGGTAGTGGAGCTCTTTTTTAGAGGCTTTTTGTGCCTCTAAAAAAAGCGGGAACGTACAGCACGACCCGAAGTTGCTAGGAGGAACGACGAAGCAATCTGTAGGGGCACGCCCAAATTGTAATTTAAAAATAGAAATACCTGAACGATATTCGTTAATTCTCGAAATATTTTTCCATAATTAATCTCGCTTTGAAATAACATAAGGTAGATTCCGCACCTTGATTGATGTTGATGTGTTTGTCCTCTAATCCATCATAGGAAGCGCCGTTTTCAGGATTATACATGATTTGTTTCAGATGATTATTGCCTAAAAACCAGATGAAGGCCAGTTTTAATTGGTCTTTGTATTTTTTATTTTTAGTCACTTCGTAAAATAAATCCAGCGCAATAATTGTAGTGGCTACTTCTATAGGCTGCTCTCCATAGAAAATCCTTTCATTTTCTTTCTTGAACCAACCTCTGTTTGAAATTACTTTTAGTTGTCCTTTCATGAAATAATGGGAAAGGAGAAAATCAAATGTGATTACTGCAATTTTTTTGTATTTAGGATTTTTTGTGACCAGAAAACTGTACATCATAGCTTCCGGCAAAACGTTATTTGCATAGGTCATATAGTCTTCATACCAGCACCAATTTTCGGCTGAATTGATGTTGTAATGATGCAAAAGTTCATCAGCAAGTTTTTCAATATGAGGCTTTATCTCATCGTCTTTGTAAAAAGAATAATAGAAATAAAGTCCCTTCAAGGCATAAGCGATTGCTCTTGGAGATTTAATGTTGTCAATTCTTTTTAGGGCTTTATCCCAACATTTTACTGCCTGGCAAATCATGTCTAAGGGTAAGGATTCCCTGTGGGAAATAACGGTTCCTAAACTCCATAAAGCTCTTCCGTTAGCATCTTCAAGATTTACTTCTCCGTTTTGTTTTGTTAATTGATTTTCAAAATCTTTGTAATTGTCAAACCATCCATCGTCTTGTTGAATGCCTTCTATAAAGTTTAAGTAGGTATTTGCTAATTTTAAAGTGTTTTTGTGCGGGAAAGCTTTGTTATAGAGCACCATATTGATTAACGCTCTGGCATTATCGTCTAATGTATAACCTGATTCCGGATCTGGTGTACTGAATTTTGAAAATTGAAGAATTCCAAAATCAGTGGTGAGTTTCTCAATATGGTCTAATTTTATAGGGGGAAAATTAAACCTTAAATCTTCTTCTCGATTGGTCAATAGGTCAAATAATAAACGATATTGGATAGCGATATTTTCCCATGTTGTGGCATGCGCCAATGTGAATGCGTTTTTTCCCATGGCAATTCGTTCTTCTTTATTTTCGATGAGGTATAGAATTGCTTTTTCGAATTCTTCTGATTTATCAAATCCATTTAATAATATACCGTTACCATTTACAAGAGTTTCAGCTGCATGGGGAATTGGTGTAGAAATAACAGCACATCCGCAGCTCATGGCATAAGCAAAAGTTCCGCTGACTGTTTGATTAGGGTCTTTGGAGGAAAATAAATAGATGTCTGATAAAGTTAAACATTCCAGTAATTGCAACAATTGAAGGTATTCATTGATAAAGATGACATTGTTTTCTAAATGGAGTTCTTGGACAATACTGTTTAGGCTATCACGATATTTTTCTCCTTCGCGATCAATTATTTCCGGATGTGTTTTTCCAATCACTAAGTAAAGGACTTCAGGATATTTCTTGACAATTTCAGGTAAAGCACGTAATACGGTTTCTATGCCTTTATTTTCACTGATTAAACCAAATGTGGACATTATTATTTTGTCAGAGAAATCATATTTGGTTTTTAATTCGTCTTTTTGTTCCCATAATACACTATGGTTTCCATGAGGAATTACAATTGTTTTTATCTCAGGCAATTGATAATCTCTAGTTAAAATAGCTTGTGAATTTTTGGTGAGCACAATAATTTTATCAGATAAATCAGCTATTGCATGAACTATTTTCTTTCTTTTTTCATCCGGATTTGGGAGTACAGTATGAAAAACGGTGACAATTGGTTTGTTTAACGCTAATATAAAAGAGAGTATGTAATCGCCATAATCTCCTCTAAAAAGGCCAAATTCATGCTGAATACAAACTAGTCCAATATCATTTCTTTCGTTTATTTTCTCAGCAATCAGTCTATAATGATCTAATGAATCAACCGGTAAAATATAGGTTACTTCAGAATTGTAAGAGAAGTTTTGATTGCTATTTTGCAAAGCGCAAACCTCAACAGGAAGCGTTTCACCAAAAACATTTTCTATCGCATTTACAATATCATTGGAAAAAGTTGCAATTCCGCATTCTCTTGACGGATAGGAACTTACAATTAACATTTTTATTCCCTTTTCGAATTTCATGGCACTTTTTTTAAGGTTGTTTTCTTAATTCAAGGAGCAATTCATTAATATTCATTTTAGCAACAGCTATATGCTTGTCAGCCGCACCGTAGTATATGTAAAGGTCATCCCCGAATAATGCATGACCGGTTGGGAATACAATATCGTTGACTTCGCCTTCTATTTCCCATTGTTTAGTGGGGGAGAAGAGCGGATAGGGTAATCTGGATATTTCTATTTCAGGTTTTTCTAAATGCAATAAAGCGGCCTTAGCATGATAGATTTTTCCTCTTGTTGTTTCGTGTACTCCATGATAAATTAACAACCATCCATCAGGGGTTTCTATTGGTGGTGCTCCAGCCCCAATGTAACTCGTTTCGTAAGCATCTTTTGGATCTAAAATAATATAATCAGTCAGGTTCTGTAGGTAATTTTCCCAAAAGGATACCGTTAACTCATTCCAGTTGTTAAACTTTACAATTTGAATTCCTGGCCAGATTCTATGCAAAAGGACAAATTGACCATTTATTTTTCTTGGAAATAAAACCACATCTTTATCGCGCAGTAAGCGAGTTTCATCACTCTCGAGTCCTATTTGTGCAAAAAGATTATAATATTCATGGTACTTGGGATTCAATTTACTGGCATTGCAACAATTTACATAACTTTCATATTCGTTATAGTTAACTTGAGGAGTAATTATTCCATGTTTTTCAAAATGGATTAAATCCTTTGAAGTAGCAAGTGCTCCCATAGCGTTTACACCGTCATAAGCGGTATAAGTTATATAATATGTATCTTCAATTTTTACAATTCGGGCGTCTTCAACTCCTTGTTTTTCATAATCAAAGTCTTGAATAATAATAGGCTTTTCTAGTCGTTCCACTATTTTTATAGGACCTTCTGTTCTGGCATATCCAATTGTTGAGAAATTCCCGTTTTGCACCGCTCTGTACAAAAAATGAACGGTATTGCCATCTTGGTAAACACCAGGATTTAAAACACCTGTACTTTCAAATACTCTTTCAGTTGGACTTAGTATAATACCAAGTTTTTCGATAGTAACCATGTGTTTATTTTTTTGTGATTTCTTTATCTGATATGGATTCAGTTTTCTATTTTTTAGGCTCTTTTAATTTTGCTTTTTCCTGTTTTCTAAAATAACCCCTAAATAACAAATTGTGCTTCAAAGCTTCCATATTTTCGTTTAATCGGAAACTGGCTTCATTAATATTAGTCATTGTAGAATCTATCTTTCGCACTAGTTTTGGGTCATTCGAAAGATAATTTATAGTCCCTTTTCCGTCTTTTATATTTACAATTGTCGAATTAAGGTTGGTTATTACATTGTCTATTTTAGAACTCGATTGATTTAAATTTCGGAAAATTGTTTTTATATTATTGGCGACAGCCGTATCTTTCAAAACACCTATCACGTTATCTTTATTATCTAAAGATGAAATGAGTCTGTTTAATTTGATTACGGATTCCGAAGTTCCTTTTCCTGTGATTTTTAAATAATGCATAGTTTCTTTCAGGTCTCCTGCCAAAATAGAGTCTTTAATTAATAAACCCACAGTTCCTTTTCCTTCAGTTATTTCTTTTGTAATTTTAAGTAAATCAGCCGTAAGCAGTGCTGCATTTTTATTGGTCATGCCAAGTGTGTTGAGCATTTCATCTGTACGAATGCGACTTTTGGATTGAATCTCATCTCCTGGTTTTACAGATGCTTCCATACCTTTTCCAGGAATAATATTTATGATCATATTTCCCACTAAACCATCAGAGCCTATGGTGGCAATGGCATTTTTTCTAATATGGGGAAAAATGGCTTTATCAATGAGCATATCCACTTTTATGGTAGAATCATTAATCATTTGTATTGCACGAACTGTTCCTACATTTATTCCGGAATAACGCACATTATTCCCTAATTGTAAACCACTCACGTTATCGAAAATTGCTTCTAAATGATTCGTTTTTCCAAACATTTTTTGCTTGTCGCCAATGAAATAGACGGCCAGTATAAATAGCAATAACCCGATTATTATAAAAAGTCCAAGACGTATTTTTTGTGATGTCGTTTTTTCCATTTTTATTCTTATTTAAAGAAAGCTTGTACTTTAGGATCAGTTGCCGCTGATAATTCCTCAAATGTGCCTTCGATATAATTGATACCGTCAACCAGTAAAATCATTCTGTTCGAAATTACTCTGGCGCAATCCACATCATGTGTTATGATAATTGCCGAAGTGTTGTATTTTTTTTGGATAGACATCATTAACAACAAAATCTCTTTGGCGGTGATGGGATCTAATCCAGTAGTTGGTTCATCATAAAGAATAATTTTTGGTTGGAGAATTAAAGTTCTTGCCAAAGCTATCCTTCGTTTCATTCCTCCCGAAAGTTCTTCGGGCATTAAATTAATAGTATGAGCTAAACCTACGTTTTCCAATGCTTCCATTACTAATGGTGTGGTGTCTTTTATTTTTCCAAATTTTTTTTTGTGACGCCTCAGCGGAAATTCCAGGTTTTCCCGAACGGTCATGGAATCATAAAGTGCACTTCCTTGAAAAAGAAATCCAACTTCTGTTCGAAGCTCGTCTAATTCCTCACGGTCGAGCTCACTAATCTCTTTTTCCATCACTACAATTGAGCCACTGTCATGCTCTTCTAATCCAATTAAGCATTTTATCATTACTGATTTACCTGAACCGGATTTTCCCATGATGACCAGATTTTCACCTTCATACAAAACCATATTAAAATCGTCCAAAACATGATTGTCACCATAGCTTTTTCGTAAGTTTTTGATTTCTATGATAGGTTTTTTATTTTGTATAGGTGTACTCATAATTAGTTATAAATCATAAAAAATATCGGTAACAAAAACAGCAATAAAATCAATAATAAAAAGTAGCATCGAGGTGAAAACTACCGCTGAATTAGCAGCTAAACCTACACCGGCAGTTCCTTTTTTACAATAATATCCCTTAAAACAGCCTACTAATCCTATGGCAAATCCAAAAAAGAAAGTCTTAATAGTTGCAGGTATTAAATCGCCAAATTCCAACGCATCAAAAACCTGATTGTAATACAATAAAAAAGAAACATTTCCCTTGATGTTTTCTACCAGAAAAGAGCCAAAAATTGCAATAGCATCTCCAAAAAAAACCAAAATAGGAAGCATGAAAGTGGTTGCTAATATACGTGTAACCACTAGGTATTTAAAAGGATTTGTTCCTGAAACTTCCATAGCATCAATTTGTTCCGTAACTCTCATAGAGCCTAATTCAGCACCAATACCGGAACCGATACGTCCTGCACAAATTAAAGCGGTAATAATAGGTCCAATTTCTCTAATAAGTGAAATACTCACCATAGACGGCATCCAGGAAACGGCGCCAAATTCCAGCAATGTAGGACGTGATTGTAAGGTGAAAACCAGACCAATAATAAATCCCGTAACAGCTACTAGAAGCAGGGAACGGTTTCCCATATAAAAGCATTGGCGAAGAAATTCCCTGAATTCTGAAGGGCGTTTAAATGCTTCTTTAAAAAAACGACCGGCAAAATAGGAGAGTTCACCAATTTCAATTAAAAAACCTTTGAATATTTCGATTATTTTAAAAATACTATTCATAGGCAAATGAATTAATTTTTAATAGAAAAATGGCTACTCAAATATACGATTATTTACTTGATTATCAGTGGTTTTACGTGTTGTTAGTCTGTTTTTTTTATAATTTTGTCGAGAAAAAATCGATTTAAAAAAAGTATAGTAAAATTAAGCCAATTTAGTAGGGTTCTTTCTTTTATAAAATTGTAATATTAAGAAAGGGAATACATTATAAATTAAAAATTAGGCAAGAATTAATAGAACTAAATTTCAGAAACATTGGTTTCAAAAATATTTTATCTTTTGTATAAATCATTCAAACAGAAGAAAAATGATCATCAAAAAACAATTACACCCATGGTTATTTTAAGTATAATAGTAGTTTATACAAAATCAACTTTCGTACAAACGCAATCTATTTTTAACAGTGATTAATTCATTTTGCAAGTCTTCTATCTTTTGCAAAAGATTGAATACCACATCAATTCCTTCGATGTTAACCTCTAATTCCTGATGCATCCGAATCATTTTCTCTATTTCAAAAATAGCATCAGGGTGAATGTATTGCGTATCTTCGATTGTTTTTATTTCAAGTAAGCCCATTTCACTGAGGGTGTTAAAAAATGCCATTTCAACTTTGTAATGGGCAATTAGTGTAGGTAAGGGAATAAGGTTTTCTATGTTCATGACGTTCTTAACTTAGCAAGTTCCGTAAATAATTCTTTTTCTTTTTCGGTAAGGTTTGTGGGGATTTGTATTTGATACGTAAGGTATAAATCACCAAATTCCCCTTCTTTTTTATAAATAGGGAATCCTTTTCCTTTCAGTTTTATTTTAGTTCCGTTTTGGGTTCCGGATTTTACCGTAAGTTTTACTTTTCCGTCAAATGTGTCTGCGGTGATTTCGCCACCTAATATGGCGGTGTATAAATCTAAATCAACAGTGGAATATAAATTGTGTTTGTCCAGCTTAAAATTAGTGTGGTTTTCAATAGCAAAAGTGATATACAAATCTCCTTTTGGTCCTCCGCCGGAGCCTTCTCCTCCAAGTCCGCTGATTTTTATTTGCTGACCATTCTCTACTCCGGCAGGAATAGTGATTCGGATGTTTTTGCCATTGATTGTTAAGGTTCGTTTGTGGGTGGTATAAACGTCTTTTAGGTCCAGATATAATTCAGTACTGAAATCCTGGCCTTTAAATTGGGTATTACGTTGACGGCCTCCACCTCCTGAAGCACGACCACCAAACATAGATTCAAAAAAATCTGAAAAATCTCCACCGCCGCTAAATCCGCCAAAACCATCTTGTTGTCCACCTCTGGAATATTGCCCTTGCTGTTTAGCTTGTTCATATTGCTCAGCATGTTGCCAGTTTTCGCCGTATTCATCATATTTTTTACGATTTTCGGCATGGCTCAATACTTCGTTGGCCTCATTAATTTCTTTGAATTTTCTTTCGGCTTCCTTATCGTTTGGATTTAAGTCGGGATGGTATTTTCGTGCCATTTTACGGTACGCCTTTTTAATATCGGCTTCCGTTGCTTTTTTATCCACTTCAAGGATTTTGTAATAGTCTATAAATGCCATGCTGGATTGTTTTTAGAATTATCAATGTTGCTATTAAATCTGTAACTAACTACATTTACAATTGATTAATGAATTGTTTCTTCCGCATACATTGTTTGGAAGAAATTTTTTAATCAGGACTTAATTGGTATGATAAATACTGGTATTTCGGAATGTCTTATTACTTTTTCAGCGACACTGCCCATGATTAAATGTGAAAATCCTGTTCTGCCATGTGTACCCAAAACAATTATATCGGCATCCCATTCTTTAGCTACATTCAAAATTACTTCATGTGGGATTCCTTCTTCTACATAAGTCCTAACTTTATAATCCTTAAATATGGTATCAACAAGTATTTGCTGATTTTTTTTGTAGTCGTTTATGGTGATATCAGCAAATTCCTTAGGAATGACAGCGCTTTCAGTTATAAGCATTGTCAAATCAACAACGCTTAGTAATGTAATTTCAGCATTCAGTTGAAGACCGAGTTGAAAACCCTTTAACGCAATTTTTTCTGAAGTGGGGTCATTGTCAACTGCGATTACTATTTTTTTCATGTTATCCATGTTATTTTATTTTTATAATTACTGTTAAATGACTCCTTTTAATCTCTGGAAGCACAAAGAATTATATCCTACCAATGAACTATTTCTACTATCAAATTTAATCAATTTTTTGTTGTTAAAATAAGAATTAAGTATTTTATTGTGAGTGGATTAGTCGTTGAAAAGAGATGTTTTTTAAAGGCTGAAAAAAGGAGAAAAGCGTTTTTAGGTAATTGTTCTAATCTAAATTATTGACAAGTTTTTTTTCAATTCACTAAAAAAATTATTGCTTGATGAATTCACTATCAGCTTTAATTTTTACTTCATCACTAATCATTGGCGCAGGAAATTTTGGACCAATATCAAAATCAGATCGTTTTATAATGCCACTAAACTGAAAGCCGGCTGTGATTGCTTTTGATTGGGGATTTATTATCGTTCCCCTATACCACATATTCAGGGTAACAGGCTTGGTAATTCCGTGTAGTGTAAGGTTTCCCATTAGTTTGTATTTCCCTTTTTCTTTTCCGAATTTTTTTATGGAAGTACTTTTAAAAGTCATTTTTGGGTATTTTTCCACTTCAAAGAATTCAGCACTTCGCAAATGATTATCCCGCATTTCCACTTCGGTATTGATGGAGGTTACTTCAGTCGAAAGTTCAAAAGATGCATCACTAAAATCAGCTTTTTTGGCTGTTGCGGTTATCTCAAATATTTTGAATAATCCGGCAATATCAGAAATGCCATGGTGAACGGTGCTAAAAGTTAGTTTTGAATGCATCGGATCTGCTTTCCATGTTGTTTGTGCCAATAGAAAAGTAGAGAAAAATAAGGTTACGATAATTACTGTTATTTTTTTCATGTTATATCAATTTTGAAATTAGTTGATTGTGTTTATTTAAAAAGCTCCATTTGGAGCTTTTTTGAATTTCTATGATAAGTATGATTTCTGTCATATTGGCAATAATTCATCTTCCATCGCTTTTAAATCCTGTTTCTTTTTTAAGTCAATCAGTATGGATTTGTAGCCTATAAATTCAGTGTCACTTGGGTTTATTTGCAGTACAAAATTTATTTTTCCTAACAAATGTTCCAGATAATTCTTTTGGTCAATCTCTTTGTATTCCCGGTGTTCTTCGAAACCAAATTTCTTGATATAATACATGGCCTGTCTCAAATCATTACGTTTATGAAATACGACCTGCGGTTTTTCATTAACCACAATACCCGTAACAGTTTGGCGGCAGTCAGGCGTCATGAGTTTGGTTTTGGTTTTATTGAGATGAAAATTTAATTTCTCGATGGTTTCAGTTACTTTATGGAGTAGCTTATTTTCATCAAAGTCTCCGGAAAAACTCAAATCGTCAGCATAACGGGTGTATCTTATTTTATGTTGGATACAATAATCAGAAATCACCGCATCGGCTTCTTTGAAAATCAAATTCGAAAGATAGGGACTCGTTGGCGCACCTTGTGGTAAACTTCCATCACGGATGCATAATTTTGAAAGCAGTTTTGAGACCATTTTGGAATATCCCATTTCAAGAAATTCTTTTTCAACCACCTCAAAGCCAATAGAAGGAAAGAAATGCTCTAAATCCAGCGTGAAAACTTTGAGTTGGTTTTTATGGAATTTAAGATTTTCCAGGATACTTATATTAGGTTTGTATGCTTTCGCAAAAGGGCTAACGGGCACTTTATAAAGGATGTTTCTTAGAATCCAGATTTGGATTTCTTTCAAACTGGGAAGTGGCTCAGAAATAAGTCGTTTGCTGCCATTTTTTTTGAAAATCTCAAAATCGCGATAATAACGTTTGGGATAAAGAGCCGCTTTTTTTAGAAATTCTTTTTTATATCCAACCAAAAGTGATAAATGGGTTGGATTATAAATTACAGGAATATCATGTGCAAATAAAACTTCAGCATAATCCAGACAGCGCTGAATATTCTGTTCTAAATAGCCTTTTTTATGGGCATCATGTCTAAAGGCTTCTTTGTATTGAATAAAATCCATAGGGCTTAAATCGTTAATGGAGCAGGGACTATTTTGTCCCTAACCCCAATTAAGAATACCGGTTTAAAAGTTCGTAGCTCTGCGGAGAATCTTTTAAACCTGGTGCTTGAAAGAGCATTCAATTACAGAACAGTGACTCACGGCTCCGTTGCTAACCTGTGTAAACAAATTTATTTGAGAGATAAACTAAAAGAACAATTCATCCTGACTGGGAAGAAATAGTGTTTTTTGATCTAATTTCGGGATTTTATTCTCGAAATCCTTTTGAATCCATTCCTCTTTTTTTTTAGTTTTTATTCGATGTGGTTCCATTTTTTTAAATTCTAAATTTATATTTTAAAAATTTATAAAATGCTTATTTTTAGTGTTTTAAATTATTTAAAGCACATCTAAAGTTACAAAAAATATTTAAATAAACGGTACTGATAACACTAATTTTTCCAGTATTATTTTTATTCCATAAAACTTAAATGACCTTTTTATATTTTGCTCAAAAATGCAATTGGATTTATGAATTATAGAAACGTTTATGGGGCGTATAAGTGACAATTAGTTCTATTATTCGGGTAATACAATACGATATCAGGTTAATGAATTTCGAGAATATATTACTTTTCATTTTTAGGGATTCCGGAGTTATTCTCTGGCATTGTACAATAATCTCCTCGAGATGTATTTGGTACATTTTAGAAAATGCAGCAGAATTTATTTCAACATTCATTTCGAGGCTTCCGTACGAACTTAAATTATTCAGGTTAAAAGAGCCTATTGTAGTCCAGTATCCATCAATAACTGCCGTTTTTCCGTGTAAAATAGATTTGTCCCATTCATACAATTCAATATTGTAATTAAGTAATTTACCATAAAGAAAACAAGTGGCACGTCTGGTCAAAGGAAGATCTGAAATCCCGGATAGAATTAATTTTATTTTTACATTATTTTTGGAAGCTTTTTTCAAGGCTTGAATGATTCGTATGCCTGGAAGAAAATAACTTCCTACTATAATTATTTCTTTTTTTGCATGCCGAATGTACTTTATATACGCATCGCAAATTTCGGTTTTTCGTTTTAACCAGTCATTTTGAATGATGCGTACCAAAGTATCGTCCTGAACATGAAATGCTGATTTTATTTTTTTGTTTTGAAAGCGTATTTTCTTAAAATAAATAGCAACGCATAACTCCTGAAGCGGCTGAGCAATTATACCATTTAGCTGAACGGCATAGTCAAGCCAAGGTGCTTCTGTAGGAGTTCCGCAGTATTTATCGGCGATGTTAATACCACCAATTAGAGCAATTTTTGCATCAGCAACAACTACTTTTCGATGTAATCTTCGGCCAAGATAAAAGGTATATGTTGAAAACAAAGGCGCAAAAAAGCGAATGTTAATTCCGCTTTGTTTCATTTCGTTTAGGGTCTCAGAGGGAAATGTTAAAGAGCCCAAACCATCTAAAAGGATATAAATTTTAACATGGCGTGAAGCGGCTTCTTTTAATGCAGTAATAATTCTTTTTCCCGTTGCATCGTTTTCAAAAAGATACATTTGAATGTGGATTTCAAATTGAGAATTACGGATAATGGTTTCTAATCGAGAAAAATAATCTTCGCCACTTAAAACAAGCTCAAGGTTTTTAGGAGCAGTAAAGGAATTATTGCTTTTCGTCATGGGCTTTATTTATTTTTACCTCGTTAATTAAAATGAATTCGATAAGATTTTCTACATCCAAAGCTCCTGCCAGTTCATTGTTTTCCATAACTAGCATTAATGTTGATTTATTTTGCTGTATCAACTCAAAGACATTTTCTAAAAGAGAATTACTGTCTAGAAATATCAAATTTCGATCCATGATATTATAAATGAATTCGTCTTCTCCTTTTTTAGAAAGTGCCATTATAATTTGGTCGCGATTAAGTGTTCCAACAGCAATATCATTTTCAGTAATCAAAAAATTCTTGTTTTGGCTGTTCAATAATAATTCAACTGCTTTTTTTACTTTTTCATTTGCATCAATTCTTTGGTAATCTTTCATTAGTACATCATGGACTTTAAAACCTTTCAGCATGAATTTAGATTCGGTATAATCAGCTTCAATTTGTGCCCCTACAATAACAAATATACCTATAAAAATCAAAAAAGGGGAGGTGAAAAATCCCAAAAGGATAAAACCCAAGGCTACTATTTGACCAATTCGTGCTGAGATTCTTGTGGCAACATGACGTTGTAATTTAAAAGATAATAGTGCCCGTAAAACTCTGCCACCATCCATAGGAAATGCTGGAATTAAATTGAAAAGTGCCAACCAAAAATTGACTAAAAAGAAATTGAGTAAAAAATTATGTGCATTTACACCATTGGCTAATTCAGCCATCAATTTTTCGGAAGTATCAGGAAGTGTAATAAAAAATCCTGTTATAAATGCCAAGGCGAAATTTACCAAAGGACCGGCCAAAGCGACTATTAATTCTTCGGATGGTTTTTCAGGTATTCGCTCTAATCGGGCTAAACCACCAATGGGCAAAAGCGTAATGTCTTTGGTGACTATATTATAGTTTTTTGCTGCCAGAGCATGTCCCAGTTCGTGTAATAAAACAGTAACAAAAATGCATAAAATAAAGGCAACAGACCATATTATTTGAGCAGTATTCTGACCAGCTTTGTAGTTAATGAAAATGATAAACAAAATAAGTAAAGAGAAAGTCCAATGAACAAATATCCCGATACCTGCTACTTTTCCGAGTTTAAAAGATCCTTTCATTTTTTTAAATTTTAAATGCTATAAGCATAGCATGATTAGAAAAAAATAAGCAAATAAAAAAAAACAGCTTGCATTTATTTAAAAATAAAAACAACAACAATCAGTTTATTTCATTTTCAGACATACCGGTGTATGCCCAAGCGTTTAAATTGGCAATAGTGCTATGGGCAATTCCTTCTAAAACTTCATTTGTCAAAAAACCCTGATGCCCCGTAATCATCACATTTGGAAAGGAACGAAGTTTTAGAAACAAAGGATCACTTACGGGAGAATCAGTATGATCTTGAAAAAATATAGGTTTCTCTTTTTCATAAACATCTAAACCTATAGCTGACAGTGTTTTATTTTCTATCGCTTCCACTAAACTTTCAGTATTTACAATACTTCCATGAGCTGTATTAATAAAAATCATTCCTTTTTTCATTTGCGAAAAAGTGTTTTTATTAAACAGATGGTCAGTTGTTTCATCTAATTGACAATGCACGGAAATTACATCTGAATTTTTACAAACCTCTTCCAATGAAGCATAATTGATTGGGATTTCATTCATCAACGCCTTATTTTCGTCCTTATCAAAGGCCAAAAGGCTACACCCAAAACCATGCATGATTCTCGCAAAAGCAGCACCAATTTCCCCAGTTCCTATAATACCTATTGTTTTTCCATGTAGATCAAAACCTATTAAATGATCCAAACGATAATCGCCTAGTTGCATTAAATTTTGACCTAAAACAAGTTTTCTGTTTAATGCCAATAGTAAAGAGACCGCAAGTTCAGCAACGGAATAAGGGGAATAAGAGGGGATATTAGCTACTTTTATTGCCAAAGATTTTGCTCTTGCCAAATCAATATTATCGGAAGCTGTAGTACGTAAGGCAATATATTTAACACCATGTATGTATAATTTTTCTAATATTGCTTCAGAGGCATCATCTGAAGTGAAAAGCGAAACGGCATCAAAGCCTTTGGCAAAGTTTACCGTGTTTTTACTCAAAGACTGACCCGTGAAAACCAATTCGTGATTTCCATGGGCTGCTTTTTTCAGGAAGGGTTTATCAAAACCTAATACGCTATAAACTAATACTTTCATTTTTATCGTTTTTTATTTCTAATGTAAGATACTAATGTTGTTAAAGTGGTGATTTTTCCATAGTCCTGTTCTGGGATTTCAATTCCTAATTTTTCATTCAGTGCAACGATGAATTGCAACGTATCAAAAGAATCGATAGAAAGTATTTCCCGAATATTTTCGTCAGGTTTCAATGCTGACGGTTCTGTGTCGGGAGCAATTTTTTTTAGTAATTGAAAAATAATGGATCTAATTTTTTTTTCGGTCATAAGGCTTCAGGAATTTGTAAATATTTATTCAAAGTAACTAAAAACCGACTGCCAGTTAATCCGTCTGTAGCACGGTGATCACCAGCCAATGTTACAGAAATACAAGATCTGATACCTATCATTTCATGTTTGGCAAAAGGAAGTTCCGTAATACTTCCAAAACCGATAATGGCCACTTGAGGAGGATAAATTACACCAAAAACGGAATCAGCCCCACCATCTCCTATACTTGTAAGTGTTATGGTAGAATCACTCAATTCTGAACTTCGTAATCTCAATGCTCGAGCTCTCGGAATAATATCATTTAAGGCATCCATGATTTCATCAATACTTTTTAAATTGACTTGATGAAGAGCCGGAACGATAATACCACCGGTACGTAAGGATACCACAAAACCAATATTAATATCTTTTTTCAGCTGTAAACCATTATCCCAAATAGCATTCAAATCTGGGAATTCAAGAAGCGATTTTGCTGTTGCTTTTAGTAATAAAGTGACAGGAAGCAACCTTTTTTTTAGGGGACGTTTACTATTTGCAACCTGCAACCATGCCAATGCATTTGTCATATCAATTTTTTTCTCCAAATAATAGTGTGGAATTTCTCTGTTAGATTTACTCATGGCAGCCGCCACTGCAGAACGAATTGCTTCTGCTGCAGTTCCTCGTTTTTCTATTCCAACAGGTATTTTCTCAATTTTTTCTGTTTCTGTTTTTTCTCGTTCGGCTATCGCAAAGTCTACATCTTCTTTGGTGATGGCCCCATCAGGCCCAGTTCCTGTTATTTGCGAAATGTCAATATGGTTATCTTCAGCAATTCTCTTCGCCAATGGAGAGACTTTGAAATGTATTGTTGCGGCTTTTTCAACGGAAATTGGTTCCATTATTTTTTCTTCTATCGGTTGTAATGCTATTGGTTGTTTTTCAGGAATTTCCTTTTCTTTTGTTTCTAATATTACTACGCTCGGATTTATTGTAGCCATTACGGTTCCCACAGGTACTTTAGTATTTTCTTGAATCAGTAACTCCCCAATAATTCCTTCGTCAAAAATTTCTATCTCAATCAGGCCTTTTTGTGTTTCCACTTCGGCAATAATATCGCCTCGCTTCACTGTATCTCCTGGTTTTTTTTTCCATTCAATCAATGTGCCGTCTTCCATATCCGCACCCAAACTAGGCATTAGAAATTCAATCATGGCGTATCATTTTTTTTACGGTATTAACAATATCTTTTTTCTGAGGAATGGCAGCTTCTTCCATGTGGGCAGAGTAGGGAATAGGTACTTCAACACCACACAATCGCTGTACGGGAGCATCCAAATCATAAAATCCTTTTTCCATAATACGGGCACTGATTTCCGAAGAAACGCTAACTGAACGCCATGCATCTTCCACAACAAGTACCCGATGCGTTTTAGCAACCGAAGTCAAGAAAGTCTTCTCATCCAATGGTCGTAAAATTCGCAAATCAATGACTTCAACATCAATCCCAACAGTCGCTAATTCGGCAGCTGCTTCTAAACATTTATAAACACCTGTTCCATAGGTAATAATGGAAATAGCTGTACCTTCTCTCAACACTTTGGCATTAAAAATGGTTACAGTTCCTAAGTCAACAGCTATTTCTTTTTCCATATTCAGCATTGCTGTATATTCAAAAAGGACCACTGGATCTGGGCTTTGTAATGCGGCACGTAACATATACCGCGCATCTTCATGTGTTCCCACAGACAAGACAATTAATCCTGGTATGTGGGAATAAAATGGTTCCCAACTGTGTGAATGTTGCGCTCCTAACTGACGACCAATGCCACAGCCCATTCGGATTACAAGTGGGTCATGCAATTGTCCGCCTGACATGTGTTGTAAGGTTGCCGCGTTGTTCACAATTTGATCCATGGCAAGCAAACTGAAATTAACGGTCATCACTTCAATAATTGGTTTCATACCAGCCATTGCCGCGCCAATTCCGGCTCCCACAAAACCTGCCTCAGAAAGCGGTACATCCATAATACGTTCTTCTCCAAATTCTTGTAACAGTCCTTTGCTTACCGCAAAAGCGCCTCCGTAACGGCCCACATCTTCTCCCATCAAAAAAACACGTTCGTCATTTTGTAATGCTTCGCGAAGACCTTGTTTCAAAGCCTCCCGATAGGTGATTTTAATTTTACCATTACTATTTTCCATGGATTGAATTGATTTTTTAGATGATAAAATGTTTGTTTTTCCAACGGTTTAATACAGGTAAAATTTTTAAAGCTCTTTGAACCATGTAATTAGGAAGTTTTTCTTTTTCCATATGAGCTTGTACAGCATTTTTCATTTTTTCTAAATCCATTTCTGGATGCTTAAAGTGACTATCCTCATAGCAATACTTACAATATTCATTGTTTTTAATACCATTATGTTCAGTACCTTTTAATTCTTCAGTGCTAAGTGGCATTCCGCAACTTTGACAAAAAGTAGTGTTTTCCATAGTTTTAATTTTTTAATAGTTAAATAAATAAGGATTGAAATTAGGGTTAGTTTTCTTTATGAATTTCAAATTTCGCTATAAACAAATTTTGTTAATTGGTCTAAAGGCTCCCAAGTTCCCGCTTCCGCAAAATTTACTGCAATCTTAATTTTGGTTTCAATTTTAGTTTCAAATTCGGCAATTTCATTCTCTGTAATCCATTGTTGTTGCAAAAGAAACTGCTCGAATTGCGGAATAGGATCCTTTTTTTTCCATTCCTCCACTTCTTTTTTATCTCGGTATAATTCGGCATCAAACATTGAGTGCGCTCGAAAACGATATGTATTGCAAACCAAAAAATAAGGTTTGCCATTACTTCTTATTTTTTCGACAGCTGTATTAGCGGCATCCACTACAGCGATCAAATCCATACCGTCTACCACAGCAGATTCTATTCCGTAAGCTGCCCCTTTTTTTTCGAGCTCAGTCACGGCATGCGAATATTTTATAGCAGTTCCCATAGCATATAGATTGTTTTCACAAACAAATAAAACAGGAACTTTCCAGAGTGAAGCCAGATTCATGGCTTCGTGAAATACTCCTTCGGCAGCGGCGCCTTCGCCAAAAAAACAACAGGTAATATTTGTTTTCTTTTGTTTTTTGGAGGCCAAAGCCATCCCAACAGCAATAGGAAGATGACTACACACAATGGCATTGCCACCATAAAAATTATTTGATACATCAAACAAATGCATCGAGCCACCACGACCTCGGCTACAGCCTTCCAGTTTTCCGTACATTTCGGCCATGATAACATCCGGATCAATGCCACGTGCCAAGGCATGTCCATGTTCTCGGTAGGTACTTAACACATTATCATCATCATTTAAAGCTTGTATTACGCCTACAGCTACTGCTTCTTCACCTATATATAAATGTAGAAAACCCCTAATTTTGGCTTTCGTATATTGCTCGGCTGCTTTTTCTTCAAATCGTCTTATAAGCAGCATTTGATAAAAAAGAAGTAATCCTTTTTTAGCATTCATAGGTTTCTGTATTGTGGCTGATTGTACCATGTGTTTATTAGTATTGGTTTAACAATCTAAATATTGTGAGTTTTAATTTCTGTCTTTGATTTTATTTCACATACCAAATGCATAATAATAGTATGTAGAATCACCGGCATATTTTCCTTCCAGCATTATGCCTCCTTTTTGTGTTTCAACCGCTTCCATAAAGGAATTAATTGTTGAGACCATTTTATTGTTAACGGATGTAATTACAAATCCTTCGCGTATATTGGTGTATCTTTTCAGTTTTCCTTCATACAATTGTGTGACTTTTAGTCCGTTTTTAACATTGTAATTTTTCTGGTCTTCCTTATTAATTTGAACAAGTTCGACCCCTAAATCCTTGAGCAAATCTTTTCCTTTGGTTTTTATAATTTTAGGGATTGCTTCTTGTTTTTGTAGTGTTACGATAAATTCTTTTTTTTCTGTACCATTTCTGATTAGTGTAATTTTTACTTTTTCTCCAGGATGTTTTCGCATAATAATCTCTTGCAATTTTGCTACAGAAACGGTTTCAATGTTATCAATGCTGATGATTACATCTTTTTCTTTGATACCGGCTTGTTTTGCTGCTCCGTTTACCATTACGCTGTCAACATAAACACCATTGGCACGATCAATATTTATTTCTTTGGCAAGAGTGCTGTTCAAATCATGGATACTAATTCCTAAAACACCTCTTTTAACCGATCCGAAATTCATCAGGTCATTGGCGACTTTTTTCACAATGTCTACAGGAATTGCAAAAGCATATCCCGCATAAACTCCCGTAGGTGTTGCTATTGCAGTATTGATTCCAATTAGTTTTCCGTCTAATGTTACTAATGCACCACCGCTGTTGCCGGGATTCACTGCTGCATCGGTTTGTATGAATGATTCAATAGCGCCCTGATTATTCAAAATATTTATATTCCGGGCTTTGGCGCTTACAATTCCTGCCGTAACGGTTGATGCGAGATTAAAGGGATTCCCCACGGCTACCACCCATTCTCCCACTTCAATAGTGTCAATATCACCATACCTAATAAAGGAAAGATTCTTTTCGTCAATTTTAAGGAGAGCGAGATCTGTTTGAGGATCAGTGCCTATAATTTTGGCTGTATAGGAACGCCCGTCAAACAGTGTTATGTTAATGTCATCTGCATCTTTTACTAAGTGGTTATTTGTAATTATGTATCCGTCAGTTGTCAGTATTACGCCAGATCCACTGCCTATTACAGGTTCATTGTCATATTGTTGTTGGGATTTAAATTGTCTTAAAAAAGGTTCTTCTTTAAAGAATTCTTTTAATTGGTCAGGTAAATTATAAAATCCATCTTCATTCCCATCGCGTTGTATTTGGGATTTAAAAAGGCATTTGATATGTACTACTCCAGGCGTGGCTATTTTGGCGGCTAATTTGAAATCTACAATACCTGTATAGGAAGCTTTCTCAGGATTGGAGCTGTTATTTTTTTGTATTTCTTCAATGTCTTTCTCATTTTTCTTATCCTGTGCGTGACATCCTTGAAACGACAAAAGGATAATCAACCAATAAAATAGTTTACTTTTCAAGTGTATTTTTTTTAATGGTATCATGATAGAAATTTATTTTAGTGAAAATTAATTTTCAGTATCCTAATAGTATTTATGATTGTTCCAATGTTGAAATATCTCCTTCCGGTAAACCAAGTTCTCGAGCTTTTAGTAAGCGCCGCAAAATTTTTCCGCTTCTGGTTTTAGGAATATTTTTTACAAATTCAATTTCTTTGGGAGCCACAGCAGGTCCCATTTCTTTTCGGGCAAAACCCATAATATCCATTTTTGTCTCTTCATTAGGCTCTTTTCCAGTTTTTAAGACTATAAATGCTTTTACTAATTCACCAATAGTAGGTTCCGGTTTCCCAATCACAGCCGCTTCAGCCACCGCAGGATGCCGCATCAAAGTACTTTCAACTTCAAATGGTCCTACCATGTGTCCTGAAGTCTTGATAATATCATCAGCTCGACCGATGAACCAGAAATAGCCATCGGTATCTTTTTTAGCTAAATCACCGCTGAGGTACCATTCGCCTATAAAACATTTGTTATAACGTTCTTCTTCATGTAAATACGCCCGAAATAGGGAAGGGAATCCTTTTTTTAAAACCAAATGTCCTTGAATATTAGGTTTGGTCTTTAGTTTTAGTTTTAGTTGATTGTCATTTACTTCAGCAATTGCAGCTTCCACTCCGGGCAAAGGTTTTCCCATGGAACCGGGTTTTACTTTCATCGAAGGATAATTAGCAATCATAATACCACCTGTTTCGGTTTGCCACCAATTGTCAAGAATAGGAAAGCCAAAGTTTTCTTCTCCCCAAATAACAGCTTCGGCATGTAGTGGTTCGCCCACGCTCAAAATCAACCTAAGATTTTTAAGATTGTATTCTTCACAAGGCTTTATATCCATACGCATCAATCGTCTGATGGCGGTAGGAGCAGTGTACCAAGTTGTTATTTTGTGTTCTTCCAGTAAGGAATACCATCTTGCGGCATCAAATTCTTCCTCATCAACAATACTGCTGATTCCATGTAGTAACGGAGCAATAATTCCATAAGAAGTGCCGGTAACCCAACCCGGATCAGCAGTACACCAAAACCAATCTTCCTGATGAAAATCGAGAACATATTTGCCTGTTATATAATGGGTAAGTACCGCTTTGTGAACGTGTAAAACACCTTTTGGCATTCCGGTAGTTCCACTTGTAAAATGGAGTAGGGCGGCATCTTCAGGATTCGTTTCTGGTATAATAAAATCTTCTTTTGCCTGTTCCATTAATTTTTGGAAAGACACTATTTTCTCTGAAACATGTTCTTTGGCATCAATGATAAGGATATAACGAAGCAAAGGAAGTTTATCGAGTATTTGTTTTATTTTCTTTTCAAATAAAGCTGAAGTTGTCACTAAAACGGATGCATCGCCTTTGCTGAGTCTTTGAAAAATAGGTTCAGGACCAAAAACAGAAAATAACGGACAAAATACTGCCGTATATTTCAAAGTTCCCAAAGCAGTAATGTATAATTCGGGAATTCTTCCTGCCAAAGAGAAAATACGCTCTCCTTTTTGGATGCCTAAATTATGAAGTGCATTAGCAAATTTTGATGTTTGAATTTGTAATTCAGCATAAGTAAAATCATGAAAGTTTCTGTCTTTTCGAATAAAACGAAGCGCTACCGTATCTTTCAGATGACTCTTAGCATGGATATCTACAGCTTCGTGAGCGATATTCAATCCTTTTCCATTGGGAAGACCGCTTAATTCTTGGGCAATTGTTTCCCATGAAAAAGAATTTTGCACTTTTTCATAATCCAAAAGATGGTGCTCTATTTTATTTTTGATGGAAATCATAAAGCAGGAATTACTATTATAATTAATTTATTGCGCTACAAAACCACCGTCAACAGCCATGGCATGACCGGTTACAAAAGAAGCTTCATCTGAGCACATCCAAACTACTGCGTTAGCTATTTCTTCAGGTTGACCAAAACGGCCAACAGGTTCCAAGCCTGTAAATTGTGCTACGGCTTCTTTACTGTTTCCGATAAGTCTGTCAATCATGGGGGTTTGAATTACTCCTGGACAAATAGCATTTACTCGAATTCCGATTTTAGCACATTCTAAAGCAGTGGTTTTTGTTAATCCTACAACACCATGTTTTGATGCTACATAAGCTGGTAAACCGGCAAATCCTACTAATCCTGCAACAGAGGCACAATTGATAATCACACCTTTTCCTTGTTTCAGTATTTCAGGGATTTCATATTTCATGCAAAGCCAAATTCCTTTTAGGTTTACACCAATGGTTTTGTCCCAATTTTCCTCGGTACAATCTTGCGTAGAGGCTGATATTCCTTCAATTCCAGCGTTGTTAAAGGCATAATCTAATCTTCCAAAAGTGGCAATGGTTTCCGCTACCATAGCTTTAACATCAGCAGTTTTTGATACATCACATTTGATAAAAATGGCTTCTCCACCCATTTCTTTAATGAAGTTTACTGTTTCTTTGTTTTCTACCCAATCCACAACAACTACTTTAGCTCCTTTTTTTGCAAAAACAAGAGCTGTAGCTTTACCAATTCCTGATGAGCCGCCAGTTACAATTGCCACTTTATTTTTGAATATTGTTTCCATAATAGAAGTATTACATTAAAATTTTTCTTTTTGTTTTCTTTTCTGCTTCCAAAATATTTTCAATTCCTTTTATCAAAGCATCAGGATTAAATGAAATGCTGTCAATGCCTTCATTTACTAAAAATTTAGCAAATTGTGGGATGTCGCTTGGAGCCTGTCCGCACAGTCCTACTTTTATTTCAAAACGTTTGGCGACCCGAATAGTTTCTTTAATTAAATATTTTATGGCTGGATTTTCCTCATCAAACAAATAGCTCACTAATGCAGAGTCGCGATCTAAACCTAATGTGAGTTGAGTTAAATCATTGGAACCAATTGAAAATCCGTCAAAGAGTTTTGCAAATTCATCGGCCATTAATACATTACTTGGAATTTCAATCATGACATATACTTCCAGTCCGTTGATGCCTTGCACTAATCCATTTTTAGTCATTTCAGTAAGTACATTTTCGCCTTCCTCGACTGTTCTGCAAAACGGAATCATCAGTTTTACATTGAGAAGTCCCATTTCATTTCGTACTTTTTTCATGGCTTCGCATTCCAAAGCAAACCCTTTTCGATAAAAATCACTGTAATAGCGGGAAGCACCGCGAAATCCTATCATTGGGTTTTCTTCCTGAGGTTCGTAATATTCCCCTCCGATGAGGTTAGCATATTCATTGCTTTTAAAATCACTCATTCGTACAATCACATCTTTTGGATAGAAAGCGGCAGCTACAATTGCGACTGCTTCGGCTAGTTTATCAATGAAATAATTTTTAGGATTTTCATAGCCTTTGGTTAATACGGCTATTTTGGCAACAATTTTCTCATCGGTTATTTTTTCAGGTTCACACAATGCCAACGGATGAATTTTTATAGTATTCGAAATAGCAAATTCCATTCGCATCAAACCTACACCCTGATTGGGATAATGGCTTAATGCAAATGCTCTTTCCGGGTCGGCAAGAATAAGCATAGGGTCTGTTTTTGGCATTTCAAGTTTGCTGAAATCCTGTTCAGTTATTTCCCATTTCAGTAATCCTTTATATATATATCCTTCTTTACCTTCAGCACAGGAAACGGTAATTTCTTGTCCATTTTTTAACATGGAAGTTGCATTACCACAGCCTACTACAGCCACAGTTCCCAGTTCTCGTGCTACAATGGCGGCATGACTTGTGCGCCCGCCTTTATTAGTAATTATCGCCGAAGCTTTTTTCATGATGGGATCCCAATCAGGATTAGTCAAATCAGTAACTATGATTTCTCCTTCTTGTAATAAATGGCCTTCTTGCGGACTGTTTAGAATGCGTACTTTTCCCGAAGCAATTTTGTCGCCAAGAGCAATTCCTTGTGTCAAAATTGTGCCTTTTTCTTTTAGTTTATAGATTTCCCGAACTTGCTTATTTGTTTTTCCATGAACGGTTTCCGGTCGTGCCTGAACGATATAAAGTTGGTTATTTAAACCGTCTTTTGCCCATTCAATATCCATTGGTTTTTTATAATGTTTTTCAATTTTATAACACCATCGAGAAAGCTGAATAACTTCATTGTCGTCTAGCGAAAACAGGTTTTGTTTTTCTAAGGAAGTGTCAGTATTAACAATTGTGTTTTCTGCGGATGTGCTTGCTGATTTATCGGCATAAATCATTGTAAATTCTTTTTTCCCGCACTGTCTTTTTAGAATGGGATTTAAATCCGGGTTTTCCAAAGTAGGTTTAAAAACCATCCATTCGTCAGGTGTAACAGTACCTTGAACAATGTTTTCGCCTAATCCCCAAATGCTGTTGATGATGATGACATTTTCAAATCCGCTATCAGGATCAATTGTAAATGCTACGCCAGAAGATGCTTTATCACTTCGAACCATTTGCTGTACCCCAACGGAAATAGCAATATCTATTTTGGCAAAGCCCATGTCATGGCGGTATTTTATAGCGCGATCCGTAAATAAGGATACAAAACAGCGGTGTACCGCATCCAGCAATTGATTTTCACCGTTAATATTTAAAAAAGATTGCATTTGACCCGCAAAACTAGCCGTTGGTAAATCCTCAGATGTAGCGCTGCTTCGTACCGCTACATCAAGATTATTTATACCGCATTGTTCACAAAGTGATTGATAAGCAACTCGTATTTCATCCCGAATTTCTGATGGAATTTTGGCTGATAAAATAAGATTTCTGGCTTTTTCTCCAATTAAAGAAAGATTAGAATACTGTTTTGTATCTAATGAAAATAATAAATCGTCAAGATTTTTTTTCAGATTATTTGCTTCACGAAAGAGGCGATAGGCTTTTGCAGTAACTGCAAATCCATTAGGTACGCTGACACCTATTGGATTGAGTTGGTTATACATTTCTCCAAGTGATGCATTTTTACCGCCAACTTTATCAATGGCTTCAATGCCAATTTCGTTAAAAAACAGGATGTGTTTGTACTTTGCCATTTCGTATGTTTTTTGAATAAAAACGGACTATTATTTGTCGGTTAGAATAGTAACAATAGAAAAATAGATGAGGCAGGCGGTTCCGTTAATCCGACAGTAAACTTTGTAATTCAAAAGTAGGTTTGAAATTTACGTCGTTTTGTGGTTAAAAGAAGAGAATAGTAGGTATTTCCACTTATTTAAACCAATACTGTAAATTTAATCAAATAATTTTTTATTAGGTATAAAAAAAGCTTTTTTTTAGAAGTATTTAAATTTAAGTATTTAAAAAACAGTATTTTATGTTTTTCATTTGTTGAGGTGATATAAATACAGAATCAGTAAATAGCAATCTTTTTTTGATTAAATCTTGGGACGTGTTTTTGTTTTAACCGAAAGAAAACAACATGAATTTTATGAAAAAAACAAATTCAAATTGTTTAAAAATATTAATTTTAGATAAATATTGTTAATACAAAAAATAAATTATTTTTGTGTTTATAACAGTTTAGTAAGTTTAGATAAAAGAGAAAGTGGAACTATAAAAATATTTAGTTTATACCTAATAAATTCTGTAATATTGTTATTAAAGAAAAAAAACAAAATTGATGAAAAAAAATCCGATACCGGAAAATGAAATAGAAAGACTCAAAGCACTGAAAGAGTATTCAATTATGGATTCTTTGCCGGAAAAGGAATATGATTCAATAACCCAGCTAGCCTCTTATATTTGTGGAACTCCTATTGCCTTAGTAAGTCTATTGGATGAGGAAAGACAATGGTTTAAATCGAGTGTTGGATTAAAGGTTACTGAAACCCCAAGAACCTTGTCTTTTTGCCAATATGCAATTCTTGGTGATGATGTATATGAAGTCAATGATGCTTTAGAAAATGAGATTTTTGCGGATAATTCTCTGGTAACCGGAAAACCTAATATTCGATTTTATGCTGGAGCTCCATTACAGGATGAAAATGGGTTTAATTTAGGGACACTTTGTGTTATAGATAAGGAGCCTAGGATACTGACTGTTGAACAAAAAAATGCTTTAAAATTGCTTGCCAATCAAGTGGTTTTATTATTGGATTTACGAAAAAGGAATGCAGATTTTATTAAATCACAAAGAGAATTTCAAAATTTCATTGAGCTTTCAAAGGATTTGGTTTGTATTGCTGACGTTGATGGTTTCTTTTATAAAGTTAACCCTGCCTTTACAAATGTATTAGGCTATTCTAAAAAGGAGTTAATTGGAAAGCCATTTATAGATTTTATTCATCCCGAAGATTTAGATAAAACCTTAAAAGAAGTTCAAACACTTTTTGAAGAAAGAGTTAATGTTAGTTTTGAAAATCGGTATCGATGTAAAAACGGGGAGTATGCTTTATTGAGTTGGAATACATCTCCAGATCCTGAAACTGGATATTTATATTGTATCGCCAGGGATATGAAAAAGGAGAAAGAAGCAGAGTTAGATTTAATCAGCAGCAATAAATTATTAGATGAATCACAAAATATCGCTAAAATTGGAAGCTGGAAGTTTAATTTAATTACAAAAGAACTTATATGGTCTAAAGGACATTATAAGATTTTTGATTTAGAGGAATTGCCTTCTGATCAGCTTTATATAGCATACCGAAAAAAAATTCATGTTGATGATTTAGAGAGTCTTGACGAAGTACTTAATAATTCATTAACTACTGGAGCTGACTTGTATTATAATCATAGAATCTTGTTTTCTGATGGAAGCTTAAAATATGTAGTAGGTGTAGGGAAAGCGTATCGAAATGAAAAAGGAGAGGTCATAGGGATTCAAGGTACTATGCAGGATATTACTGATAAAAAATTAGCGGAACAAAAAATAGAAGAAAAAGCAAAAGAAATAAACGATATTAAATCAGCATTAGACGAAGCGGCAATTGTAGCCATTACGGATAAAAAAGGTGTTTTTTCATATGTTAACGAGAATTTTTGTGCGATTTCTAAATACTCTAAAGAGGAACTAATAGGCCATGATCAACAAATTATTAGCACAGGTCATCATTCAATAGAATTTAGAAGAGATGTATTTGGAACAATCTCTAATGGAAAAGTTTGGAAAGGTGAAGTAATGAATAGAGCAAAAGACGGTTCTTTTTATTGGGAAAACACTACTGTTGTTCCTTTTTTGAACGCAAAAGGAAAACCTTATCAATACATAGCGATTAGTACGGACATCACTCAAGAAAAATTAGCAAAAGAAAATTTAAACAGTGCCTTAGTCGATCTCGAAAAAAAGAACAAAGAGCTGGATCAGTATGCTTATGTCGTTTCTCATGACCTTAAAGCACCGTTGAGAGCTATTAATAATCTTTCGGAGTGGATTGTTGAAGATATGCCCGAAATGCCTGATATAGTGCGAGATAATTTTGAGTTATTACGCGGTCGTATACAGCGAATGGAAAACCTGATTAATGGTGTTTTAGAATATTCTAGAATTGGTAGAACAAAAATTGAAAAAGAAATAACTGATTTAAAAAAGATGTTGAATCAGATTGTTGATTCTGTTGTCCCTATTGAAGGATTCGAAGTTTTTATAGAAGATAATATGCCCGTCATTGAAACAGAAACTATACTTTTACAACAGGTCTTTAGTAATTTAATAAGCAATTCCGTAAAGTATAATGATAAACAAATTGGTAAAATAGAATGTTTATATGAATTATTGCCTGATTATCATAAATTTACCATAAAAGATAATGGTCCGGGTATTGCGGAAGAATACCATAAAAAAGTATTTGAAGTTTTTCAAACTATTGAAGCACGGGATAAAAAAGAAAGTACAGGTATTGGTTTATCTATTGTTAAAAAGATAGTTGAAGAAAAAGGAGGGAATATTTACATAGAATCTGAAAATGATAATGGAACAAGTTTTATTTTTACTGTTCCTAAATAATTAAAATATGACAGAATCAGAAAAAAAATGTCAAGAGGAATTAGTTGCCCTTAAGAAAGAGTTTGAAGAATTTGTTTATATTGTGTCGCACGATATAAAAACCCCAATGCGGGCGATTTCAAATTTAACAACATGGATTGAAGAAGATTTGGGAAGTAATGCAGACAAGGATATTTTAGACAATTTTGGATTGTTAAAAAATAGAGTAGAGCGTCTTGAAAAAATGATGAATGCTTTGCTTGAACTTTCTCGTGTTAATAGTAATGAAATGGAGTTGTATGATGTAAATATTCCTAAATTAGTCAATGATTGTATTGAAACATTAGAAGATAAGTCAAATGTAGAATTTCATTTTGAGTATAATTTGAAAAATGAAAATACAGTTACTTTGGGTAAGAAGTTACAAAAATCATTATTTAATTTAATCGATAATGCTGTTCGATTTCATGATAAAGAAAAAAAGAATGTTTTTATTGAAATAATCGAAAATGATACGGATTATGAAATAAAAGTAACGGATGATGGTCCAGGAATTCCAGAAGAAGTAAAAGGAAAGATTTTTTCGATTTTTTATACAGTTAATTCGAAAGATGTTGTAGATTCGACAGGCGCAGGATTAGCAATTACCAGTAGAATAATTAAATTAGTAGGAGGTTCAATTCAATATTCTCCAGCTGTAAATAATGGTTCAGTTTTTAAATTTAATTGGCCTAAACAATAACATAAAAAAAATAAATTATGACGCAAAGATTGGTAAACATTTTATTGGTTGAAGACGATGAGGTTGACGTAATGAATGTTAAAAGAGCATTCTCTAAAAATAATATAAAAAATCCACTTTTTGTAGCAGGGAATGGGGTTGAAGCACTAGAACTTCTTGATGGTAAGATTGTTCCTTTGCCTAAAATTATTATTTTGGATATTAATATGCCAAAGATGAACGGAATAGAATTCTTGAAAAATTTAAGGGGAAATGAAAGGCTTAAAAATATTTCTGTATTTGTTATGACTACTTCAAACGAAGATAGTGATAAAATTAAAGCCTATAATTTGAACGTAGCTGGATATATTTTAAAACCGTTGTCTTTTGAAAAATTTGTGATTTCGGTTTCAACACTTAATAATTTTTGGGAATTGTGTGAAATGTAAAATTTTTTCATAATTTTACTTTATGACGAAAAAAAGTATCTTATTAGTAGACAATTGTACTATTGATGTTGAAAATGTTAAAAAAGCATTTTCTGAAATTGGTATTAAATCTACTTTACATTTCGCTCAAAATGATGCCGAAGCATGGTTAATGTTACAAGGAGATAATAAGTTATCTCCTACTCCAAAAATTATATTGATAGATATTAACGAGGAAAGTGTAAACGGAATACAGTTATTAAATAATATACGAAATCATCCGAATTTAAAATCAATTTTAGTTTTTGTAATAACAAGAGCTGACAATGATGTAAATAAAGTTACTGCTTTAAATTTAAATGTAGCAGGATACATGTATAAGCCATTTGAAGGCAAAAACACTACCGATTTTTTTTCAATACTTAATGACTATTGGAACATCATTGAATTTTCAAGTGAAAAAAAATAAATTATATGGCTGTTGCTTTAAAAATACTTATAATCGATGATGACAGAGTCGATTCAATTACTATAATTCGTTCCATATCCCATTCTGGAATTATTGCTGATGTTGAAAGTGCTTTTTCAGCTAAAGAAGGTATAGAAAAGATTAAATCATTTCATTATGACTTAATTTTTTTGGATTATATGATGCCGGATAGTGATGGAATTTCCTTTCTAAAAGGGTTAAGAGATTTAGATATAGAAACTCCCGTTATTTTTGTTACTTCACAAGGAGATGAGAAAATTGCCAGTCAGGCTATTTTAGGCGGGGCTTCTGATTATATTCCAAAAACATTACTTACTCCTGACGGTGTATCGCAAAGCATCAGAAATGCTATTAAACTTCATGATAGCCTCCAACTGCGTAAGAAGACAGAATTAGCTTTAAATATAAATGCTAATAGACTTTATGAAGCTCAAAAATTAGCCAAGATTGGGAGTTGGGAAATAAATTTAAATGATGGGGGAGTTTTTTTCTCCGAAGAAGTTTTCAATATTTTTGAAATAGACAAAAATAGTGTTCCTTCGATAGCACTCATTAAATCATGTTTAATTAATTCTGATGACATTGAACTTTTTGAAAGTAACCTCAATTATGTTAAAAACAGTAACACTGAAGTACAGTTTAGCCATAGTTTGTTGTCTAAAAATGGAACTATTAAGTACATTAATGAGTTTATAAAATGTTTGAATGATGAACATAATGTTCCATTAAGGATTTTGGGGACCATTCAGGATATTAGTGAGCAAAAACGTATTGAAAAGGAGTTAATAAACGCTAAAGATATCGCTGAAGAATCCGTTCAAGTGAAAGAACAGTTTCTGACTAACATGAGTCATGAAATTCGTACTCCAATGAATGGAATTATAGGATTTGCAAGAATTCTGGAAGACACAAATTTAGACAACGACCAGAAACAAAGTGTGGAAGCCATAAAAAGAGCCAGTCAAAATTTATTGGTTATTATTAATGACATCTTAGACTTTTCTAAAATAAATGCTGATAAAATGACATTTGAAGATGTGAATTTCTCTTTGTCAAAAAATATAAATTCAGTAATTGAATTGCTTTCTCCAATTTCAAAAGAGAAAAAAATAAAATTATTGTGCGAAATAGATCCTGAAATAAATGATTTTTTGATTGGAGACCCAACACGATTATCTCAAATATTAATTAATTTGGTTGGTAATGCTTTAAAATTTACTGAAAAAGGGTACGTTGAGTTAATTGTCACCCAAGAGAAAGAATCTGAATTAGATACATTTGTCCGATTTAATATTATAGATACAGGTATTGGTATTCCTGAAAATAAGATTGATTCTATTTTTGAAAGTTTTAACCAAGCATCAAATGAAACGACGAGAAAATTTGGAGGAACTGGTTTAGGACTTACAATTACCCGTAAACTCATTGAATTGCAAGGCGGAAAATTGACGGTTGAAAGTGAGGTTTCAAAAGGGAGTGAGTTCTCTTTTTTTATACAATATAAAAAGGCTCAAAAAGGAGATTTTGAACTTGTAAAAGGAAAAAAAGAGCAATTGTCATCGGATTTTCTAAAAGACGTCAAAATACTTTTGGTAGAAGATAATGAACTCAATCAACTTTTAGCAATCAAGGTATTTAAAAAATGGGAAAAAGAAATTGACATAGCTGATAATGGAAAAATAGCCCTGGAAAAAATCGAGAAGAATGATTACGATATTATTCTGATGGATATTCAAATGCCGGAAATGGATGGAAATGAAGTAGCAAAATATGTCAGAAGCAATATGGGAGCTAAATCAAATGTGCCAATAATTGCTTTAACTGCACATGCGACTTTGGCCGAAGAAAAGAGAAGTGTAGAAAGTGGTATGAATGATTATTTGTCTAAACCTTTTGACTTTAATGTATTGCTTGAAAAATTGCATCACAATTTAATGAATGCAAATAATAGTAAATCTTCGGATTTATCTCAAGACGAAGAAGTAATTGTTGAAAATTTAATCAATTTTAAATATTTAAATGAATTTGCCGACGGTGACAACACTTTTGTCGAAAAAATGGTATCCTTGTTCTTACAGAATGCTCCACCAGCTTTAGAAACTATAATGGAGGCAAACAATATTGATGATATAGTAGTTTTGAAAGCTGAAGTTCATAAATTAAAATCTTCTGTCAGTTTGTTAGGAATAGCAAAAGCCTCAAAATGTATTGAAATTATTGAAAACGAAATGGAAATAAACCCTATGGGACAAATACGGAAAGACGAAATTGAAAAATTTCATGAAATTTGCCAATGTGTTTTCAACGAATTAGAAACAGTACATGGTTTCTCAAAAATATAGCAAGTAGATAATACCAAATCGAGCAAATAAAAAGCGTAAAGTGATCTATAAATAAGAATTATTTTAGTTTATAACATTCTTTTTGTTTTGCAACATAATTTCACAACAATTTCCTTATATATTAATACCATTAACCGTTTAAAAAGCCTATTTTTGAGAAAAGCGTATGTGCTTTAAGAACTACAAAATATGATTTTTTCAAAAAATTATTCATACTAATAATTAATCACAATAAATGAAAATACTAATAGCCGAAGATGATGAGATGATGCTAAAAACAATGGAGTTTAAGCTCATTCGTGAAGGATATGAAGTTATTTCGTGTCCGGACGGTAAAATTGCATTAGATAAAATAGTTTCAGAAAATCCAGACCTTATATTGTCAGATATAGAAATGCCTTTTGCATCAGGACTAGATATCGTAAATAAAGTAAAAATAGAGCTAAAATTAAATATTCCAATAATTATATTATCAGCTGTAGGTTTAGAAAAAAACGTATTAAATGCTTTTGAATTAGGTGCTGATGATTTTATAACAAAACCCTTTAGTCCTAATGAGTTAATCGTTAGAGTCAAGCGATTGTTATTAAAATAAATATTTAAAAACTCCTTCTTATTATTTAAACTAAGAAGGAGTTTTAAATATATATACTGTTTTTAGAACTCACTTTGCTTCAAATGCTAGTCAACAATGTTTTATTTTGGTTCATAAATATGAATGGATTGCCCCACTAATTTCCATTGACCATTTATTTTCTCTAATAACCGAATTTCATAAGAGAACGTTTTTTTACCATCTTTAGCAGTTGATTCTTCATTATGGCTTACCCAAGCATTATTCTTATGAATACTCATTTTATAGTTGCTATTTACTGAAAACCCTCCATTACCCATTGCATTAGGATTTGTATTAATCATTGCAGTTGGAGGAATATCCAAGGTTACACCTTCTGCGGTCGAAACTAATATCCTGCTGTAAGGTTGAATGTACCAGCATTCCGTATGGCCTTTACTATCAGCAGCTCTCCATGTAGCAGATTCTTTTTCAAGTAATTTTTTTATTAATTCAGACTCATCAATTTTTTGACTGTAACTTAATATGCTAATACTTATAATTAAGAAAAATGATAATTTCCATTTCATTTGAATAGTGTTTATATAATTGTTAAAAAATTATTTTGGGCTAAAATTTAATTTATTTGAATTGCTTGTTGTCAAACGTTGCTTGTTTGATATTTTTTTGTGATGTTTTATAGCTTTAAAAATTAAACGAATTAATTTTCGTTTAGGAAGTGAATATACGGGATTTAAACTATAATTAAAATTATTTCTTAAAAAAGGATTTTAGTTTAGCTTTTCAAAAAGAGAGTTGTAAAAAACGTTTTTTGAACTCCTAAATTCCATAATAATTTGACAAAAATCAACTTGTGATTACGGACTCTATTTTTTTGTCCGTTTGCTAGATTTTGCATTTTTGTTGAAATCTAATGCAAGGTCTATCCAATAATCAAAATCTTTCTGTGTTTTCATTCCATTGCCGTCTATCATTATGTAACCTTTCATTGGTCGCTTAGTAAAGTCCATTGTTTTGCAACCAATTTTCTCAACAGCAATATCATGTAAGTTTGGGTCAATGCGACACATAAGTTCATCTTTGATTATCCCAACACACATTTTGTCATTGTACATAAATGTCAAGCCACCCATCATTTCTTTTTCTACAACGTTGGGTAGTTTTACAAATTTTTCCCTTACTCGGTTTGCTAAATTTTGATTGTAAGCCATAACTAAAGGTAATTTTTTAGTATAATTTTTCAGTTTGGTAAATGATTTTTTTATTCCTGAGTCTGATTGTTTTTGAATCATCATACTGTTTAACAGTTTTTCCAGAAGTCCAAATTTCATCTAGTGAAGCAGTAATAAAAATTTTGGTGATAATATCTAACCTTATTTTATTTAATATAGAGCAATTTTTTTTCATTCGGTATTATAAATTGCCTATTTATCAACTTGTTTTTCCATCGTCAAAGTAACCTGAACGCATAATAACTCCAACTTTTCGGAACTATTCTCAATATCCGTGCATTGATTGCTAAGCATTTGTCCTTTATCCCAAATATAACCATCTTTATGACTGAGCGTGAGTGTTTTAATTGTCATTTTAATCGTTCAAGTTGTCCTTTTCTTTTTACAATGTTTTTATAATCCCATTGAATTTCTCTTGCTTTTTTAAGCCAACGCTTCAAGTCTGTCAGGTCAATTTGGTCAGTCGAAGTGTAGCGAATTTCAGTTGCTTTAAATTTTCCATGATTAATCAGTTTTTCTTCTTCAAAAGTTTGTCCGCTCCAAAAAAATAGTTGAACGCTGTCTTTAAGTTTACTGTACCCAACGATTGGATTCTCGTCTAGAAACCAAACTGGATGAGCATGCCAAATTTTATTTTCTGCTTCTGTCAAAACACTGTCAATGACCGAAGCAAGCAAGAAGCAAATTTCCTTGTCTGAAGTTGCTTGCGAGTCGTTGTAGGATTGAATGTCTTTATTCATACTTTTCAGTCTTTATTTTGTCTGATTAGCCTATAATGTCTCTCTGTTAGTGAGCTTACTAAGCTTTGTAACAGCATTTCTTCAGCTAAGATAAAAAGTTTTATAGATCAATGTTTTTCCGGTAACTAAAAAAGTGTCAATTTTACTTAATGGTGGTTAGCGGTTTGTTTTTTT
>JBJOQF010000015.1:0-8895 GCA_046050185.1 Bacteroidota bacterium | reverse complement strand
TCTTCTTTTTTTATCAGGTATCTTTTGTACCAGACAATAGCTAAATCTGCTACTTCTAATAATTTTCCTGGTTCTTCAAATAAATGAGTGGCTCCTGGAATTATTTTCATCTCTTTTACAGATTGCAGTTCGTCATAAGCCATTTTGTTCATTCCAATAACAGGAACATCAAGACCGCCCACTATAAGTAGTGTAGGAGCCGTTACTAATGACAGTTCTGTTATGGCTAAATCAGGTCGGCCACCTCTTGAAACTACCGCTTTTATTTTTTTTCCAAAATGAGCAGCTGCCCGCAATGCTGATGCTCCACCTGTACTTGCTCCAAAGTAACCTATGGGTAAGTTTTTCAACCCTTTATGCGCCATGAGCCATAGAGTAGTTTCGATTAGTCGGTTAGTCAGTAAATCGATATTGAATCGGTTTTCATAAATTTTATCTTCTTCTTCGGTGAGTAAGTCAAAAAGGAAGGTGCCTATTTTTTGTTGCTGAATAAGTTCTGCCACTAATTTGTTTCGGGAACTGAACCTGCTGCTGCCACTTCCGTGTGAAAAAACAATAATTCCACTTGCGTTTTCAGGAACCACTAAATCCCCCTTTAACGTTACAGAAGATAAAGGGATATCTATATCAAATTTTTTCATGATGATTGCTTTTAAAATAAACAATAGTAGATTTAAATTTTATTCCACAGAGTTTGCAACACTCAATAAATGAATTACTTCATCATCTTCCACCTGATTAAAGTCTTCATAAAATCCGCCTACTCCTCTAAAATATTTGGAAGCAATCAGGTAGATAAATTCATCTGTGTTTTTCTCAAATACGCTAACGGTATCATAAGGTAATACGGGAACGGCTACAATGATTTTTGCAGGTTTTTGTTTTCGTAACATATTGATAGAGGCAAGCAGGGTATTTCCTGTAGCTATTCCGTCATCTACTAAAATTACGTTTTTCCCTTTTAGATCTATTGGTTTGCGATTGCCCATATAGAGTTCATATTTCTCTTTCAATAATTTTCTAAGGTGTATAATTTCTTGGTTTATATACTCATTAGGTATTCCTGGATGTTCATCAATAATCATGGAATCCAGAGATACTGCGCCTATAGCAAATTCCTTATTATTGGGATGTCCAATTTTTTTTGAAAGTACTATGTCTAATGGAAGATGTAAACTTTTAGCAATTATAGAACCAATAGGTACTCCACCTCTGGGAACTGCAAGAATTATAGAATTGCTGTTCTGATATTTTTTTAATTTTTCAGCCAGTAATAATCCCGCTTCAATTCGGTCTTTTAATATCTCGTTATACATAACATTTAGTTTTATATAAAAAAGAAAAATTTAACATAAAGGTACTGATTTTCAGTAACTTTGATTCTTTTCTGATGTGTTATTTTTTTTCTAAAATTTAAAACTAATTCAAAAATATTTTATACTGAAGCTAAAATGGCTAGTTTAAAAATAGATTCATAAAAGCAAGTTTTAGCTTTGAAATATTTTTGTTTAAATTAAAGACGCATTAGAAGGGTAAAATTGCTTTCATTTTTATAAAAGGATTTTTGTTATTTTTACTTTATAACTAATAGAAAAAAAATGGCCTCTTTAAAAAATATCAATATAAAAGCTAGAGCAGATAAAAACACAGGTTTTGGGACGAATGCCAATAGTTATGGAGGGCGTTTTGTAAATAAAAACGGGACTGCCAATATAGAGAAACGGGGCATGCATCTTTTGCATCGCATCAGCTGGTATCATACGATGCTTGATATGTCAATATGGAAATTTATGGGTATTATTTTATCTTTCTATATTGGAATCAATTTTGTGTTTGCGGCTATTTATTACGGGATTGGGATTGAATATTTGGATGGTATTAGTCCTTCAGAATCTAATTGGGTACAGTTTGGTCAAGCTTATTTTTTTAGTGCACAAACGTTTACCACAGTAGGATATGGACATATCAGTCCTTCGGGATTTATAGCCAGTCTTGTTTCTGCTGCCGAAGCCTTAATTGGTTTGTTGAGTTTTGCTATTGCTACAGGTTTATTTTTTGGGCGATTTAGTAAACCTACAGCTTTTTTGAAGTTTTCTCATAATGCTTTGATTGCACCTTATGGAGAAATCAAGGGTTTGATGATTAGAACTACCCCTTTTAAAAATACGAATTTCACTGATGCCGAAGCCAAAATAACTCTTGGAATGAGCATTGAAGAAAATGGTGTAATGACTAATAATTTCTATTCTTTGGAATTAGAATTGGAGAAAATAAATGCCTTAACTTTAAGCTGGACTTTAGTTCACCCAATTACCGAAAATAGCCCGCTTTATAATTTTACGGCAGCCGATTTTGAAAATAAGCATGGCGAAATACTTGTTTACATCAAAACCTTTGATGATATGTTCAGTAATACAGTTGCAATCCGAACTTCATATACCTTTAATGAAGTAGTTTATGGAGCAAAGTTTAAACCTATGTACGCCCGAAGTGCTGATAATTCTAAAACAATCCTGAATTTAGATAAATTGAATGCATTTGACAGCATCACTTTAGAATAAAACAATAGTTTTCAGATTATTTCAAATTTATAGAGAAAAAAAAATTACATTTGTTTATTAAATTTAGACAAATGATAAACAATATAAAAAATGTGTTCAGTATAAAGGACCTTGAAAATCTTTCTGGAATAAAAGCACATACCATACGAATTTGGGAAAAAAGATACGACATACTTCAGCCCATGCGTACGGATACAAATATTCGATTATATGATTTGGCTAGTTTGCAAAAGCTTTTGAATATTACTTTATTGCATGATTATGGGTACAAAATTTCAAAAATTGCCACGTATCCTCAAGACAAAATTCCTACACTTGTAAGAGAAATCATTTCGACAAAAAACGCCAAAAATCATGCTATCAGTGCTTTTAAGATGGCAATGATGAACTTTGATCAAGAACTTTTTTTTAATACCTATAATTGGTTAATTGCCGAAAAATCTTTTAAAGAAATCTTTCATCAGGTTTTTATTCCTTTAATGAATGAATTGGGATTGTTATGGCAATCTGACACCATAACACCTGCTCATGAGCATTTTATAAGTTATTTGATCAAGCAAAAATTATTGGTTAATACTGAAAAATTGCAAGTTTTGAAACAAACTAAATTTGATAAAGTATTTGTTTTATCACTTCCAATGAACGAAATACATGAATTAGGTTTGATGTATTTGAATTATGAAATCCTTTTGAATGGATACAAAACAATCTACTTAGGGGAGAGTATGCCAATTGAAAATTTGAAAGATTTAAAAAAACATTTTAATTCAATTGTTTTTGTTTCCTATCTTACCGTACAGCCTGAAAGAGATTCTATAAATGAATACGTTGCAAGAATGACCACTGAATTAGTAGACGATAATACTGAGTTATGGTTTACCGGTAGATTGGTGGAATTCATTAATAGAGAAGAACTTTCTGATAAAATATCAATTTTTGATTCCATTTCGGAATTAATGGGACAAATTTAATTTTTTGTTTAATATATTTGTATATTTGTTAAACAAATGAAGAAAAAAATTACAATTATAGGTTCGGGATTTTCAGCTTTGGCAGCATCCTGTTATTTGGCAAAAAGTGGACATGAAGTTGCTGTTTTTGAAAAAAATGACACTATTGGCGGAAGAGCAAGACAATTAAAAAGAGATGGATTTACTTTTGATATGGGACCAAGCTGGTATTGGATGCCGGATGTATTTGAGCGTTTTTTTGCTGATTTTGACAAAAAAACAACCGATTACTATGAGCTCATAAAATTATCTCCGGCATATCGGGTTTATTATGGTATAGATGATTTTATCGCTATTGCTGATAACTTGCCTGATATTATATTAGCTTTTGAAGCCATTGAAAAAGGAAGCGGCAAAATACTAAATGAATTTATTGCGGAAGCCAAAAGCAATTATGATATTGCCATTAAAGATTTAGTATACCGTCCCGGAGTTTCACCATTGGAATTGGTAACTAAGGAAACTGCTTTGAAAGTAGGACAGTTTTTTAGTAACATCAGTAAAGACGTACGCAAGAAATTTAAGAATGAAAGACTAATTCAAATATTGGAATTTCCGGTATTATTCCTTGGAGCAAAACCATCTGATACGCCATCGTTTTATAGCTTTATGAATTATGCTGATTTTGGTCTTGGAACTTGGCATCCTAAAACTGGAATGTTCGATGTGGTTCGTGCCATGGAAAGTTTAGCAAGAGAATTAGGAGTTACGTTTCACACGAATTCAAATATTGAAAAAATAATCGTTGCCAATAAAACGGCAAAAGCTTTAATTGTAAACGGAGAAACAATTGCGTCCGATTTGATTTTGAGTGGAGCTGATTATCATCACACCGAAACATTACTAGATAAGGAACATCGTGCGTATTCTGAGAAATATTGGGACAGTCGCGTTTTTGCGCCTTCGTCATTATTGTTCTATGTAGGGTTTGATAAAAAAATAGAAAATATATCGCATCACGCCTTATTTTTTGATGTTGATTTTTATCAGCATGCAAAGGATATTTATGATGAACCACAGTGGCCAAAGGAACCTTTGTTTTATGCAAACTTTCCTTCGTTGACTGATACAACTGCTGCTCCTGAAGGAATGGAAACCGGTTTTTTTCTCGTTCCATTAGCGCCAGGAATAACAGATACACAGGAATTACGAGAAGAATATTTCAATAAAATAATGGATCGTTTTGAAACATTAACGCAACAAAGTGTAAAAAATAACATTATATTTAAGCAATCTTTTTGTAAAAATGATTTTGTTTCAGCATACAATTCATATAAAGGGAATGCCTATGGAATGGCGAATACCTTATTACAAACCGCTTTTTTAAGACCGAAATTGAAAAGTAAAAAAGTAAAGAATTTATATTTCACAGGACAATTAACCGTTCCGGGACCGGGTGTTCCGCCGGCATTAATCTCAGGAAAATTGGTGTCAGAATTAATAAATAAGCAATTTTTAGAACAATAGCCATGAAGCAATTATTTGATGATGTATCTTTCAAATGCAGTAAACTAGTTACTAAAAACTACAGTACTTCATTTTCATTGGCGGTATACATGCTTTCGCCAATCATTAGGGATGCGATATACAGCATTTACGGTTTTGTACGTTTTGCCGATGAAATTGTAGATTCATTTCATGGTTTCGACAAAGAAAATTTGATTAATGATTTCGAAAAAGAATATTACAAATCGTATAATTCTGGGATAAGTCTGAATCCTATTTTGAATTCTTTCCAGCATACGGTCAAGAAATACAACATTACTGATGACTTGATTCAGGCTTTTTTGAAAAGTATGAAATTAGATTTAGTGAAATCAGATTACAATAGCAAAGCCGAATATGAAGAATACATTTACGGCTCTGCAGATGTAGTTGGATTGATGTGTCTCAAGGTTTTTGTAGCCGGAAAAGACTATAAATACGAGCAGTTGAAAGACGAAGCCATGCGATTGGGTTCTGCTTTCCAAAAAGTTAATTTTTTGAGAGATTTGAAGGATGACAATCTGGTTTTGAATCGGAATTATTTTCCAGGAGTCGATTTGAATTCATTCGATGAAAATGCCAAAAAAATGATTATAAAGGAAATTCAGGAAGATTTTAATGTCGCATATCAAGGAATTCTGAAACTGCCCATTGAAGCTAAATTCGGAGTTTACACCGCATTTGTCTATTACAAAAAACTCTTGAAAAAACTTGAAAACACGCCTTGTCATGAAATTGGAAATGCCAGAATTCGGGTTTCTAATTATACCAAAGCGGGACTATTAGCACAATCTTTTGTAACGTATAAGTTGAAATTAGTATAAAACAGTGCTTACTTTTAAAACCTATATTTTAAATAAATAACAAAATAATGATTTCTTTTTTAATCTTTTTAGGCGTTTTCCTTTTCATGGAATGTGTGACTTGGCTTACGCATAAGTATGTAATGCACGGTTTGATGTGGTATTTTCATGCCGATCATCACCAACCTAAATACGCTAATGTTTTCGAACGAAACGACATTTTTTTTGTGATTTTTGCAATACCCAGCATCGTTCTTTTTTACTTTGGCGTTGAAGGCGGGATGAACTATCTTTTTTTCATTGGACTCGGAATCACATTTTACGGATTCTGTTATTTCATGATTCACGATGTCTTGATTCACCAACGGTTTAAGTGGTTCAAAAACACCAATAACAAGTATTTAATAGGCTTGCGAAAAGCGCATAAAGTGCATCACAAACATTTGGGCAAAGAACATGGCGAATGTTTCGGAATGTTATTTGTCCCTTTTAAATATTATAAAATATAATAATTTAATTTGGGCGTGACCCGCTGAAAAATCGGGTCGGGCTGTACGTTCCCGCTTTTTTATAGCTGGCAAAAAAGCCAGCTATAAAAAGAGCTCCACTGCCATCCCTCACGCAAACCGCATCTTCAATACAATTTCCCATTAAACAACAACAAGTATCACCGATGAAACTTTATAAAAAAGAAACCGTTCAGCATGTAAATGCAAGTTTAGAAGAATGTTGGGCTTTTTTTTCCAGTCCAAGTAATCTTCAAAAAATCACACCGGAAACAATGGGTTTTGAAATCACTGATTTCGATAATAAATCCATGTACGCAGGGCAAATAATACAATACAAAGTATCTCCACTTTTGGGATTGAAATTGCCTTGGGTTACTGAAATCACATTCGTAAAAGAGAATAGTTATTTTATCGACGAACAACGTTTTGGCCCTTACGCGCTGTGGCATCACAAACATTTTTTCGAAGCTACTGAAAACGGAGTAAAAATGACTGATTTAGTTCATTATGCGTTGCCTTTGGGTTTCATTGGTCGCATTATGAATACACTTGTCGTAAAAAATAAATTGAAAGCCATCTTTGATCACAGGCGTGTTATGGTTGATAAAATGTTTAATGGTAAATAAATGGACAAGCAAGAAATAACACTTTTTTGGTTTAGACGCGATTTACGTTTAGAAGATAACGTTGGGTTATTTCATGCTTTGAAATCTAAATATCCGGTTATTCCATTGTTTATTTTTGATGATTCTATTTTAGACAGTTTACCAAAAAACGATGCCAGAGTAGGTTTTATTCACGAATCACTTTCTAAAATAAATAAACAACTGCAAGAAATAGGAAGTTCACTTTTGGTAAAAAAAGGAAAAATTATTGACGTTTGGCAATCACTTTTAGAAGCATTCGATGTCAAAGAAGTTTTCTTCAACAAAGATTATGAACCCTACGCTATACAACGAGATACAGTCATTTGTGAAATGTTGGAAGCTAATAATACTATTTCCTTTTCTTTTAAAGATCAAGTTATTTTCGAAGAAAAAGAAATTACAAAAGTCGATGGATTGCCATACACGGTTTACACTCCTTTTAAAAATAAGTGGTTGGAAAAATACAAATCAATGGCACCAGTTCTCGAATATGATGCCACAGATATGTTTTCTAATTTCTATAAAAGTGACTTTGCTTTTCCAACTTTGGAACAAATAGGTTTTGAAGAAAGTCCTATAAAAGTAAAGCCGCACAATTTAAAATTTATTGCTAATTATCAAGATATAAGAGATTTTCCGGCTTTGGACAAAACATCCTATCTCTCACCGCATCTGCGTTTTGGAACCGTCAGCATTCGGAAACTGGTTAATTGGGTATTTCATAAAAATGATGTCTTTTTGAGTGAATTGATTTGGAGGGAATTCTTCATGCAAATTTTATACAGTTTTCCAAAAGTCGTTACCCAAAATTTCAAATCGGTGTATGATGGGATTCAGTGGCGTAATAACGAAGAAGATTTCAAGCGTTGGTGTTCAGGAACAACGGGATATCCTATGGTTGATGCCGGAATGCGTCAACTCAATGAAACCGGATACATGCACAACAGAGTCCGAATGGTGGTAGCGAGTTTTCTTTGCAAACATTTATTGATTCAATGGCAATGGGGAGAAGCCTATTTTGCCGAAAAATTATTAGATTACGAATTGTCCGCTAATGTTGGAAACTGGCAATGGGCAGCAGGAACGGGTTGTGATGCAGCTCCTTATTTCCGAGTTTTCAATCCGGAAATCCAACAAAAAAAATTCGACGAAAAAGGAATTTACATCCGAAAATGGATTCCAGAATTTGATTTAGGATACAGAGAACCAATGGTTGAGCACGCTATGGCTAGAGACAGAGCAATTGCAACTTACAAAGCCGGTATTTTAAAGTAATTTCAAAAAATAAATTAACCATATAAGAAATGTAAGTTCATTTAAGTTAAACCGCATAACTTTGTATTTGTTATACGTGCAAAAGTTGCTTTAGAATCATTAGTCTTTATACGAGAATAACAACCGATTTTCCAACTTTAATGAACTTACATTTCTTATATAGTTTAAATTTAATTCAACTATTTAATCAATTTCTTCAGCATTCCCTCGAAAATGAACCCGTGAAAAGGTAAAACGGAATACCAATATAATTTCCCCCAAATTCCTCTAGGTCTAAAAGTAGCGGATTGATATAAGGTGTTGTTTATAATTTTAAATTCTAACCAAGCTTCACCTGGTAATTTCATTTCAGCAAATAAGATTAATTTTCCCTCTTCTTTATTGGCATACAAAACGCGCCAAAAATCCAAAGCATCACCTGAATGGATATCGTGTCTATTAGTTCTTCCTCTTCGGGAACCCACGCCACCGTATAATTTGTCAATAAAACCACGTAAATCCCACAACCAATCACCATAATACCAGCCCGTATCACCACCGATGGACCAAATCCTTTCTATAGTATATGCTCTGTTTTCAATTTCTTTTTTTCGTCTATCAATATA
>JBJOQF010000014.1:0-3031 GCA_046050185.1 Bacteroidota bacterium | reverse complement strand
AGCAATTTCATATGATGAAATAATTTAGTCTTGGTATTTAATCTCTTTTAAAGACTTGTAAAATCATCACTTTTAGGAAAAATACTCAAAGCTTCAATTGCAATTTCAGGAGTTGGAGAAGTTAATTTGCGAAGTTTGGTATCCATCCAAGCGCCATCGACTGTTATAGTTGCACAAAGTATCTTGTCTTCAGTCAAAAACTCGTGTACAATAGACCAACGGGAAGCATCTGGGTTTACTTTTGACGTTTTGGTATGCATGAAAATTTTGTCAGAAAGTTTTATTTCTTTTCTAAAAACACATTCTTCTCTAAAAAGAATTGGACCAAAACTTTGTGCTTGCATCACTTTTATTGTTAAACCAAGACTTTCTAAAATTTCGATACGGTGCTGTGCCCCAAAATCATAGTAAGCACTATGACGTACGTGAAAATTAGGGTCGAGATCAGACCAACGTAAAGATAATTCTTTGCTAAATGAAGTCATAATTATTATTTTAAAATTGGTTAGATATACTTTTTAGATGAAATAATGACAAAAATATAATGATTTTTGAAAGCCGAAAATACAAATAAAAAATAGAACGAAATCAAAGGAAAAGAAACTGTCAGAATCTGATTCAAATTTTATAATAATCTGACAAAAGTAATTTATGAAATAATTGTTTATTGGAATAAAAAAACGACTAAAAATTACTTCTTAGTCGTTTTGTATTATAGAATATATATTGAAATTTATGCAAGGAAAGATTTCAATTCTTCGTATGTTTTAATTTTCACGCTTACTTTCTCTTTATTTAATACACTTTCAATTTGTGCAGGAATTGGCAGTTTTACGTTTAATGTAGGTTCTACTGTATCCAAAAACTTAATTGGATGAGCTGTTTCTAAGAAAATACCAATTGCATTTGGGTGGTTTTGTAATTCTTTTTTCAATCCTAAATAGCCAACTGCTCCGTGCGGTTCTGCAATATAACCGTCGGTATTGTAAATGGTTTTCATGGCCGCAATAGTTTCTTCATCTGTAAAGGTAAAAGAAGAAAAATCGGTTTTGAATTGCTCCAAATCATTTTGGTACATTTCCTGAATACGGATGAAATTACTTGGATTCCCTACATCCATTGCATTCGAAATTGTTGCTATAGAAGGTTTCGGATCGTAAATACCGTTTTCTAAAAATCGTGGTACCGTATCATTCACATTCGTAGCGGCAACAAAATGTTCGATAGGTAATCCCATTTTTTTGGCAATGATACCTGCGCAAATATTTCCAAAATTCCCGCTTGGACAAGAGAAAACTAAAGGTTTGTTTTGGTTTTTTAATGCTTTGTACGCAAAGAAGAAATAAAACATTTGTGGTAACCAGCGCGCAATATTAATCGAATTCGCCGATGTTAAGTTTTTATGTTTTAGACTTTCGTCCAAGAATGCTTTTTTGACCATATCCTGACAATCATCAAAAACACCATCTACTTCAAGCGCTTTGATGTTTTGTCCTAAAGTAGTTAATTGTCGTTCTTGTATATCGCTTACTTTTCCTGAAGGGTAAAGAATGATCACTTCAACACCTGTAACACCCAGGAAACCGCTGGCTACAGCTCCACCAGTATCACCGGAAGTAGCTACAAGAACCGTGTTTTTACTGTCTTTGTTGTCTTTATTGAAATAACCCAAACAACGCGACATGAATCGTGCGCCTACGTCCTTAAAAGCCATAGTTGGACCATGAAACAATTCAAGAGAATAAATACCTTTTTCCACTTCGACAACAGGGAAATCAAAACACAAAGTTTCGGTAATGATTTGTTTTAAAGTTTCTTCAGGGATTTCGTCACCCACAAATTGTTTAATCGCTTCAAAAGCAATTTCTTCGTTACTTAAATTCTCGATAGAATCAAAAAAAGTGGGAGCTAAAGGGGTAATTGTTTCAGGAAAATACAATCCTTTATCAGTTGCTAATCCTTGTATTACGGCTTCTTGAAAAGAAACTTTGGGTGCGTTATGGTTTAAACTGTAATATTTCATTGTGTTTAGTAATTGTAGAAATCCCCACCCCAACCCTCCCCAAGGGGAGGGAGACGAAACTGGATTCATAATGTGTTATTGTAATTTTAAAATCACTATTTTTTTATTCCCCCTTGGGGGTTAAGGGGATAATATTTTCATTCCTTCATCATTCACTTTAGAAACGTGAATTTCATACGGTAAATTCATTTCATCATAAACGGCACTCATGGCTTTGGCTATTTTTTCGGCGGTTTCTTTTCCTTTGCTTAAAGCAAAAATAGAAGGGCCTGAACCTGATATTCCAGAACCTAAGGCTCCGTTTTCGTAAGCTGTTTTTTTGATTAAATCAAATCCCGGAATCAACACACTGCGCAACGGTTCCACAATTTCATCATGTAATGAGCGTCCGATTAAATCGTAATCTTTTGTGTATAATCCAGCGATTAATCCGCCCACATTTCCCCATTGCGTAATAGCACTTTTCAAGGAAACAGTTTGTTTTAATACGGAACGTGCATCTGATGTTTTTAACTCAATTTGAGGATGTACCACAGTGGCATACAATTCGGAAGGACTTTCTATTTTGATAATGTCTAAAGGATTCGAACTTCTTACCAATGTAAAGCCACCCAAAAGGGCAGGAGCAACGTTGTCAGCATGAGCATTTCCACTGGCTAGTTTTTCGCCTTGCATAGCAAATAAAACCAATTCTTTTCGAGTAAATGGACGGCCCAATAATTCATTGATGCCAAAAACAGCTCCAGCTGAACTTGCGGCACTACTGCCAATTCCGCTACCGGCTTTGATGTGTTTATATATTTCGATTTCAAATCCAAAATCAGTTTCTATAGCTTCAAGCATAGCCAAAGCAGCAACTCCAGCTACATTTTTTTCGGTTTCCAAAGGTAAGTCAGCACCTACAATTTTAGTGATACGAATTCCTTTTATGTCTGATTTTCTAATAATCATTTCGTCACCCGCAGTTGCTAAACAAAGTCCAAGGACATCAAATCCACAGGATAGATT
>JBJOQF010000013.1:0-12342 GCA_046050185.1 Bacteroidota bacterium | reverse complement strand
TACACGCAATGGCCGACTTTATTTCTCAATATAAAGGTGTTGACACAGCAAGACTTGGATTACTCGGAATTTGTGGCGGCGGCGGTTATTCATTAAAAGCAGCTCAATCTGATAAACGATTTAAAGCAGTTGCCACATTGAGTATGTTTAATTCCGGTGTAGTAAGGCGTAATGGATTTATGAATTCACAAATTTCTACTATTCAAGAACGATTAAAACAAGCTTCAGATGCTCGTGCCCAAGAAGCAGCAGGAGGTAAAATTATGTATGTAGGCGATACTCAACTCACAGATAAACAAATAGCGGCACTACCATTTGATTTATATCGTGAAGGATTTGAGTATTACGGCAAAACACATGCTCATCCAAATTCTACATTTAAATACACTAAAAGTAGTCTTATGGATTTAATGACGTTTGATGCCAGTACCAATATGGACTTAATAAACCAACCATTATTGATGATAACTGGTAGTAAAGCTGATACTTTTTATATGACTGACGATGCTTTCAATAAAGCTACCAATGCAAAAAACAAAGAATTATTTCTTATTAATGGAGCTACTCATATAGAAACTTATTGGAAACCAGAATATGTATTACAAGCGGTAAATAAATTGGTGAATTTTTATCAAACTAATCTTTAAAATTTGAAAAGATGAAACTTAAAAATATTACAGGAATATTTCTTATTGGATTGTTGGTATTTTCTTGTAAAGCCCAAAATAAACCAACACTTTCAACAAAAATGGAATTACAAAAAACAATCCTTTTTCCTAAAGGAGAAAAAATCACTAATACTAATTTTACAGGCACTGCTTATTTACAAATGCTGATAGCTGCTGATAGTCATAATCCAACCTCAATAGGAAATGTTACTTTTGAACCTGGAGCAAGAACAAAATGGCATCTTCATCCAGGCGGACAAATCTTGTTAGCAACCGATGGAGTTGGATATTATCAGGAAAAAGGACAGCCTAAAAAAATACTTCGCAAAGGAGATGTAATCAAATGTCCGCCAAATATTCCACATTGGCACGGTGCTAGTGTTGACAACTATTTTGTTCAAGTGGCAATAACAAATACCCAAAATGGTGTACCTGTTTGGTTAGAAGCAGTGACAGATGAAGAATATATACAAGTTCAACCAAATAAATAGAAACAGAGAAAAAATAGCCAAAAAACTAGTTCCAAAAACAAATCTTTGAATCCTTTAGGTAGAATGACTTTAGAAAAATACTTACAATTCAAATAGCTCTGATTTTAGTTAAACAAATCCTGAATTAAACTACATTCAATAATATAAAAAATTATTGTTGAATTTTTTAGTAACCTTATCTTTCAAAAAGTTGTTCATGAGTTTCAAATCAGCTAAAAAACAGTTCGGAAATTGTCCTGTCAAAATAACTAAATTAAACACAATTATCATACTATAATAATTGCGTTTTTTTTATTTTAGTTCATTAGCATCTTTAGCTTTCATTAATTTAAAAGTAAGTAGTAAATTTATAAATTTTTATTTCTTATAAATTTACAAACCATTGGACAAAAATACTTTTTACCTTATTTCTTTTTTGTTATTATTTATTTGTTTCAGTCCTATTTTTGGCCAGATACAAAAAGACACCACAGCACTTTCTGAAATTATTCTTCAGGCATCACCTATTAAAACTTCGATTCAAAATACTGCGGCAGCTGTTTCATTTATTGAGAGAAAAGACCTCGACAAAAGTGATGGCGTGATACTCACCTCCGTTTTAAATAAAATCCCTGGGGTTTATATGCAACAAGGATCTTTAAATACCAATAGAATTACGATTAGGGGAATTGGAGCTCGATCACAATATGGAACCAATAAAATAAAAGCTTATTTTGAAGATATTCCATTAACCAGTGGCGAAGGCGAAACAGTAATTGAGGATATTGATTTAGAATCCATAGGAAGTATCGAAATAATTAAAGGCCCTAACTCTACTAGTTTTGGTTCTGGATTGGGAGGCGTAATTCATTTGTTTGCACGAGAAACTCCTTTGCAGGAATCCTTTGGAAAATCAGCAACCACATACGGTAGTTTTGGATTGATAAAACAAACTCTTTCTGCGGGTTATAGTGATGCTAAATCAAATCTGTTTTCCAGCTATACGCATTTGCAAAGTGATGGTTTTAGAGCTAATAGTGCTTATGACCGAAAATCATTTAACGTACACGGAAAACAAAAATTGAGTGCAAAAGGAAGTTTGTCCTATTTAGGGATTTTTACCCGTCTAAAAGCTTTTATCCCAAGTTCATTAAATGAAAATGATTTTACTAATCATCCTAAAAAGGCTGCGGCTACTTGGGCTGCGGCCAAAGGAAATGAATCTTCTGATAAATTCCTCATGGGAATTGGATATAACCATCAGTTCTCAGAGAAATGGTCAGCAAAAACGAGTGTTTTCGCTAATTTCAAAAAGGCAAATGAAGACAGACCTTTTGATATTTTAGCAGAAAAAACAAACTCCTTTGGATTTCGATCTGCAATAAATCATAAAACAAGTTTATTTTCTCTGCCATTTGAAGCAAGTCTTGGAACAGAATTCTTATCTGAAAAATATGATTTTTCTCTTTTCAAAAATTTATACTTATCACAACCCGGTCAAGGAAGTATTACGGGAGCGAAATTTAGTGCTATAAATCAGAAACGGAATTACATTAATTATTTTTTACAAATAGAACTGCAACTCTCAAAAGAGCTGTTTTTAGAAAGCGGTCTGGCATTGAATACAACCAAATATTCTTTAGAAGATATTTTCCAAAACAATACTGTAAACCAAGAACCACCTTATACTTTTGGAAATGTTTTATCGCCAAGAATTGGAGTTTCATATAAAGTAGCTCAACATAAAAACATCTATTCCTCAATCAGTAAAGGATTCTCGGTACCTTCAGTTGCCGAAACATTGACCCCCGAAGGACAAATCAATACCAGTTTAAAACCAGAGCTGGGATGGAATTACGAATTGGGATTCAAAGGGAATTGGCTAAGCAACAAATTATATACTGAAATCGCACTTTACAGTACACAAATCACAAACTTACTGGTTGCCAGACGCACAGCCGAAGACCAGTATGTGGGGATTAATGCTGGAGAGAGTTCGCATGTTGGAATTGAATTTTCTATTAATTATATGCTTTTAAAGACTTCCAAATGGCAAGTCAGCCCCTATTTTTCGGGAACGATGAATCATTTCAAATTCAAGGATTTTATAGATGGAAATAATGATTATTCGGGTAACAGACTAACAGGCGTTCCTAACCTACAATGGAATTTAGGCGTGGATTTGAATACAGTAAGCGGTTTTAGTTTGAATACTTCTTTTAGAAGTGTGGGTAAAATTCCAATGAACGATACAAATTCAAAATATAGTAATGGTTATAAACTATTGGATATTAAAGCTGCTTATACTTTTAAAATACAAAAATTCCTAAAAACAGCATTGAGTACAGGAATTAACAATGCAACCAATACTCATTATGCGGCTAGTATTTTACCCAATGCCGTTGGTTTTGGAAGCGCGCCTCCAAGGTATTATTATCCAGGAAATCCTAGAAATTTTTATGGTGGAATTTCGATTTCCTATGTTTTTCTATAGAGAAATTTAAAGTCCGTTGTTTTTAAATTCTGAAATAAGAATCTTTATCCTATCATTTTCCAAAAAGAATTTACGTAATTCAAAACTTAAACCGTTGGGTGTAATTATTCAAAACGTCAATGGTAGTGTTTTTTTAAGGAGTAAAACGGAAGAAAACTTCTCGATACGCTTAGCACTCGAAGTGACGTGTATCGAAAACCGTTTTTGATGATAATTTTCTAGTTCTCGATATAATTTTCTTCCCGAAGCTTCGGGAGAAAGTCACTCGAAGTGACGTGTATCAAAAACTAATTACACCCAATGGGTTAAACCTATAAAATTTGGATTTTCTTGTACCTAAAAATCCTGTTTCCTTCCAAATAAGTTGTTTTGACACTCTTAAAACTTAAAATAAAAATCTATCGGGTGAAGCAATTAAAAATTGAAAAGCGAATTACGATAGTGTTTAAAATTTTAAAAATAATTATTTCAAATTCTGATTTGTATCGCTATAGAATTTTGTTTCTTTGTTACACAAAAAATTACTTTAAACCTGAATTTAAAAGCCATAAATGCCTGAATATTTTCTAGATATTGAATACAATAACATCATTTATAGCGAAGAAGAAGTCAATTTTAAGGAATTTGAGTGTTGTACTTTTACGAATTGTAATTTCTCCCAATGTATATTTCTAGCGGTAACTTTTATTGACTGCACTTTCAATGATTGTACTTTTAGCAATGCCAAAATAAACTATGTAGCCTTTAGAACCGTGACTTTCAATCGTTGCGAAATCAAAGAAGTCAATTTTGCCATGTGTGACAAATTAATTTTTGAAATTGCTTTTACCGATTGTATTTTGGATTTCTCCAAGTTTTATACCTTAAAAATCAAAGGTACATTCTTTACTAATTGCAGTTTAATTGCAGTAGATTTTATGGCCACGGATTTGACCGAAGTTATTTTTGAAAATTGTGATTTATACCGTTCTGAATTTGCAAAAGCAATTGCTAATAAGACAAATTTTAAAACAAGCTACAATTATACTATTGACCCAAAAGTAACAAAATTAAAAAAAGCAGTCTTTGCTTTAGAAGGATTAAAAGGATTGCTCTACAAACATGATATTGTGGTTCAATGATTATGTATTATGTCTTGTTTTCTCTTGAAAACCTTATAGATTACTTCATGAAAACAATCATATTATACCTTAATTAGACGTTTTTTTGCATAATATAATCTTCCATCAAATAGCCATTCCCAATTTCGGTATCATACTCATCTACGATTTCAAAACCTAATTTTTGATAAAAGGTAAAGGCCTTATTAAATTTATTTACATTTAATGAAATAGCAACCGAATTATTTTCTTTTGCCAAATTTTCGATGGTACCAATCAATAATTTCCCTGCTCCTTTGCCTTGTGCTTCAGGAAGTAAATAGATTTTATGCAGGCGGGTAACATTCTTGTTTAAATAATTATGTTCATAAGAAGCAAATCCAAGGCAAACAGTTCCATCAAAAGCTAGTAAAAAAAAATGTGCTTTATTAGTCATATTGTCAATCAAAACATCCGATGTGTACCATAAATCAAGCATGTAATCAATTTGCTCCTGCGAAAGTATAGTGCCATAAGTATCTGGCCAAGATTTATAAGCAATCTCTTGAATTGTATTTAAGTCAGCTATTGAAGCTTCTTTTATTGTAATCATTGTAATTTATGTATTGAAATTAAAGCAAATCTCCTTTTGGAATAAAAACATAGAATTTAGCCCCTACTCCAGGTTCCCCTTTTACTTTTATGAAGCCTTTATGATTTTCTACAATTCTATTACAAATAGCCAGACCAAGTCCTGTTCCTGAGTATTTAGGATCAGTTTCTAAGCGTTTGAACAATAGAAATATTTTTTCGGCATATTCCTGTTTGAAACCTATTCCGTTATCTTCAACAACAATTTTATAATAATCTTCCTTATTCAATATTTTATAATCATGTGCTTCATCTTCAGTAATTTCTTTGGAAGCAATGCTTATTTGAGGTGGCACATCTTCTTTACTATATTTAAGAGAATTAGAAATTAAGTTTATAAAAAGTTGTTTAATCTGAAACGGTATAGCTTTAATTGTTGGCAAATTTCCAATTTGAATAGTTGCTTTTTTCTCTTCAATAGTAGAGGAAAAATCTTGAAGTGTTTCATCTAAAACTTTGTTCAAATTTGTTTCTACAAAAACCTTATCTCCTTTTATTGTTCTGGAATAATCAACTAAATCTATTAATAAAGTCTGCATTCTATTGGCCGTAACACGAATTCTAGAAAAATATTCTTTCCCTTGTTGGGTAAGCAATTCCAGTTCTTTTTCTTCTAACCTGGAAATAAACATTTGAATCTTACGAAGCGGTTCCTGTAAATCATGGCTTACAATATTATTAAAAGCTTCGAGTTCTGTATTTATATATTTAAGTTCTTTATTATTTTCTTCTAATTCAAGTGTTTTTTTGTACTGATTTGTAATATCACAATTCACACCTATTTTTATTAAATCTCCATTTCCATCTTTAGTAAAACTTCCTGCACCTAAAATATATTTTATGTCCCCTTTTGGAGTTACAAATCTAAATACTGTCGAAGTTGACTGGTGATTTATTAAAGAATCCTTATGTATTTTCGCTACATGATCTAAATCATCCGGATGAATATATTTAATCGTATTTTTTATATTGGGTTCAAATGCATTGGGTTCAACCCCCATTAGACGGAATAAATTATCTGAAAAAGTATAGGTATCTGTTTCTAAATTAACCATCCAATGCCCAAAACCAGCAGTCATTTCAGCAGTATTATACGACTCGTTTAACAGCCCTAATTTATCATTTGCTTTTTTGAGTTCATCAATATCGACATTCATTTTATTGAATGACAACAACAATATTAAAAGTGAAATAATCACCAATAAAAAAGCTGTTATTATTGAATCTCGCAATTCAAATTGATGACTGTCATTTTGAAACTTTGTTTTAGTGCTTTCAGAAAACATTATTTTGCTGACAAAGGATTTCATCATTTCAGTAACCTCACTACTTTCAAGCAACTTTGCGTTTAAGTATAATGGACCCGAATTTTTACTTTTAGAAATAATGAACGTTTGTCGGAATAACTTAAACCTATAATCAATAATTTTTTTAAGTCGATCAATATCCTTATTTCTGACTGGATTATTTGAAGTCAATATTTTTAACTTCTTTAGGCTTTCTTCAATTTTACCTCTGCTTAAAAATCGATTCGCTACATAAGATTCATCTTTTGTGATGATATAACTGCGCAAATTTGTTTCATAAATGCTGATTACAGATAAAAGTTTCTCTAATTCAAGTTGGGTTTCATTTGAACTTGCAATTAATTCAACTGTTGAGTCTAGTTTTTGCATTTGAGAATAAAAAACAGAAGCAATATAACAAACAACTACAATTGCTATAGCCAAAGCAATTTTAAAGACTTGAGAATTTTTATATAATCCTATAATTTTCATTTATTCTCAATTATATACTAAAGAAAAATGTTTCGATATTTAAGCCTGAAGAATGAAATTGCCAATTAATATTTATAACTTCCTTGATTACTTTTTTCAACATAGAAAAATCGTTTGGTTTTTTGATATAAATATTGGCTCCTTCTATAAACGTATTTTCAATATCTTTTTCTGATGAAGAAGTAGAATATATTGCAATCGAAATATCTTTAAAACGAGTATTCGCTCTAATTTCTTTTAGACAATCTATCCCTGTTTTTCCTGGCATATTTAAATCTAAAAACAAAACATGGGGCAACCTGATATCCGGATGTACTAGATAATCCATCAAATCATTCCCATTTTTAAAAAGAGTCAACTTATTATTCATTTTAAGCTCTTCTATAGCTTCACTAAAAAAAGTGCGATCATCCTCGTCATCGTCAGCTAAAAGAATATGCATTGAATCTTGATTTGTAATCATAAAGTATTGGGACTTATTTTATAGTAATTTTATTTATTCGCTGTTTGATAACTGTCTTCTTTTATCAACTATCCTTTTAAACATAGAAGGTGTCAATCCGGTTACTTTTTTAAATTGAGTTGATAAATAAGCAACACTGCTATAATTTAATTCATGAGAAATTTCAGTTAAAGTGAGCTCCTCTTCAATTATCATTTTCTTTGCTCGCTCAATCTTTTGAATTATGATAAAATTTTCAATTGATGTATGCGTGTATTCTGAAAAAACATTAGTAATATATCCATAGCGAAAATTCAATTTTTCCGATAGATATTTTGAAATAGTTATGTTAGGAAATTTATCTTTTTTATAAACTATTTCAACTATTGCGTCTTTAATTTTTTGTATTAATTGCCCTTTTGGACTATTAATAATATGAATTGCATATTTTTTTAAACTATCTTGAAGTTCAGTAAAACTATCTTCTGAAACATCATCACTAATTTCAATTTGTCCTAAATCTAAAAGTTGATACTTAATGTCTAATTTTTCCAATTGATCTTGCAATATTGCCCTGCAAGCTATATTTCCATCATAATTAAAATTGAGCTTCATTTCAGGTACTAATTATTATTGTTAAATTTTAAAATCATAAATGTATATTAAAAATTACAAAACCGTAACAACTAATTTAATCTAAATTAGGAGACATATATTCATTTAAAACAAAATTTATTACAAATATTCATCGCCACCATTATTAAACGAACTCTGCAATTTATTAATTTTAACGAAATGATACTGTAAATATTGAATTTATCCGTGAATTGTTTCGTTTTTACCATAATTGGCAATAACACTATCTTCAAATTCTAACCATTCTCTCCAACGTTTTTCGACATCAATTCCTACTCCATATTTTCTTGCATAAGTTATAAAAGTGGTATAATGACCCGCTTCACTTTCCATTAAATCCCTGTAGAACGTAGCTAATTCTTCATCCTTTATATTTTCTGAAAGTACTTTAAAACGCTCACAACTTCTGGCTTCTATCATTGCCGAAAACAATAACCGCTCCACTAAACCTGAAACTCTGCTGCCATCACCGCTTTTCTTCATGTATAAATACAATTCGTTCACATAATCATCTTTTCGTTCACGGCCTAACTTCAAACCACGCTTGATGATGATATTATGTACTTGCTCAAAATGGTCGATTTCCTCTTTGGCCAAAGCCAATAAATCCTTCACTAAATCCTGATGTTCGGAGTTATTAGTGATAATTGTTATGGCATTTGTAGCTGCTTTTTGTTCACACCAAGCATGATCCGTCAAGATTTCCTCAATGTTCTTTTCTACAATATTCACCCATCTCGGATCAGTTGGTAATTTTAATCTTAGTACTGACATTTTTTTAGTCTTAAAGTTAGAAAGTCGAAAGTCATAAAGTCAAAAGTCGAAAGCCAAAACTAAGACAGAATATTAAATTCTATTCAAAGACTTTCGACTTTCGACTTTAAAACTTTAAGACGTATTTATTTAGTATACGAAAATAGCTCTTTCGCTCATCATTTCGTTTACTTCAGCAGCTACTGCTTCAATAACCTCTTCGTTAGTATGATCCACTAACACTCTATCAATTAAAGCAACAATAGTTTCCATATCTTCTTCAAGCAAACCACGAGTGGTAATTGCTGCAGTTCCTACACGAATTCCTGAAGTTACAAATGGTGATTTATCATCAAATGGAACCATGTTTTTATTTACCGTGATTTCTGCTTTTACTAATGCATTTTCAGCATCTTTTCCAGAAATATTTTTGTTTCTTAAATCAATCAACATCATGTGATTGTCAGTTCCACCAGAAATGATTTCATAGCCTCTTTTTACAAAAGCATCTGCCATTGCATTAGCATTTTTTTGTAATTGTAAAGCATAAGTAAAAAATTCATCTTTCAATGCTTCACCAAATGCTACTGCTTTTGCAGCGATAATATGCATTAACGGACCACCTTGATTTCCAGGAAAAACAGCTAAGTCTAATAAAGAAGACATCATTCTGATTTCTCCTTTTGGAGTTGTTAGACCAAATGGATTTTCGAAATCTTTACCCATCATAATCAAACCACCACGAGGACCACGCAATGTTTTGTGAGTTGTAGTAGTTACAATATGACAATGAGGCAATGGATCGTTCATCAAACCTTTTGCTATAAGACCTGCAGGGTGAGAAATATCAGCTAATAAGATAGCACCAACACTATCAGCAATTACTCTGAAACGCGCAAAATCCATATCACGAGAATAAGCCGAAGCTCCTGCAATAATTAATTTTGGTTGCTCTTTTGTTGCAATTTCTTGAATTTTATCGTAATCTAATCTTCCTGTTTCCTTATCAACACCATAGAAAGAAGGCGTATATAAACGTCCTGAGAAGTTTACCGGAGAACCGTGAGTTAAATGTCCACCATGTGACAAATCAAAGCCTAAAATTTTATCTCCAGGTTTGATACAAGCGTGATAAACTGCTGTATTTGCTTGTGAACCAGAGTGTGGTTGCACATTTGCATATTCAGCACCAAATAATTCTTTTGCTCTGTCAATAGCAATTTGCTCAATAACATCAACTACTTCGCAACCGCCGTAGTATCTTTTGCCAGGATATCCTTCAGCATATTTATTGGTTAAAACAGAACCAGCTGCTTCCATTACTTCGTCACTTACGAAGTTTTCCGAAGCGATAAGTTCTAATCCGTGTATTTGTCTTTCTTGTTCTTCTAGAATAAGGTCAAAAATTTGTTCGTCGCGTTGCATTTCTTTGATTTTCGTTAATTATGTTGCAAAAATACAAAAAAACGTTTGGTTAATAGTTAGATTATAATATATTTGATGAGTAATTTTCAACAAAATAATTAACATCAATATGCCTATAACAGCTAACAATACTAAAAGAAAATCATGGTTAGAAGCGGCAAAAAATAGCGATTTCCCCATCCAAAACATTCCTTTTGGCGTTTTTCTCACTAAAGAAAACATAGTGACTGTAGGAACTAGAATTGGAGATTTTGCTATTGATTTAGGAGCTTTACAACAATTAAATTATTTTGAAGGTATTGAGCTGACAGATGATATGTTTATGCAAGATACTTTGAATGATTTTATTTCAGATGGCAAAAAAACATGGCGGTTGGTTCGAAATCGCATCGCTGAAATTTTTGACGAAAAAAATCCAAAATTAAGAGATAACGCAAAAGACAGAGATATTGTCATCTTCAAAATGGAAGATGTAGAAATGCAATTACCGGTACTTATTGGTGATTACACAGACTTCTATTCCAGTAAAAGGCACGCAACTAATGTAGGGAAAATGCTCCGTGATCCAGAAAACGCGTTATTACCTAACTGGCTTCACATTCCAGTGGGCTATCATGGAAGAAGCTCAACTATTGTTCCTTCGGGAATTCCTGTACACAGACCTATGGGACAAACCTTGCCAAATGGTGAAACTACACCTGTTTTTGGCCCTTCCCGTTCCGTCGATTTTGAACTGGAAACTGCTTTTATAACAACCGATGTAAATATTATGGGAGAAAATATTCCTATAAACGAAGCCGAAGATTATATTTTTGGAATGGTTTTATTGAATGACTGGAGTGCCCGAGATATTCAAAAATGGGAATATATTCCTCTGGGCCCATTCTTATCAAAAAACTTTGCCACTTCAATATCACCTTGGATTGTGACTATGGATGCATTAGAACCGTTTAGAACTAAAGGTCCAAAACAAGAACCAACTCCCCTTCCTTATTTACAACAAAAAGGAAAACACTCGTTCGACATCAATCTAGAAGTGACAATCCAACCTGAAAATGGAGAAGAAACAGTTGTTTCCCATTCTAATTTTAAATATTTATACTGGTCTATGTGTCAACAATTAACACATCATACGTCTAATGGCTGTCGGGTAAATTCTGGTGACATGATGGGATCTGGAACCATTTCCGGACCCACGGAAGACAGTTTTGGTTCGATGTTAGAACTAACTTTGGGAGGAAAAAAACCAATAAAAATGAATGACGGGACAGAACGAAAATTTATTAATAATAACGACACGGTAATTCTGAAAGGGTTTTGTCAAAATGGACAAGTTCGTATTGGTTTTGGTGAAGTTTCCAGTAAGTTACTTCCGCCATTTGTAAGAAACTAAAAAATTAAAAATATACTTTTCTAAACCTAACATTTATTCTATTTTTGTTAGGTTTTTTTGTGGCATTATTTTTGAAATTTGAATTTTAAAAATTAAGATTATAGTCTCAAATAAATATCTACTCACTTTTTTGCTTATGAAAAAATTTACTCTTTTATTTTCCTTGTTCATTCTTGTTTCGTCTTGTGGCGTAAAGCAAACTCAAAACTTATTAAGCTATGGAAATTACGACCAGGCAATTGACAATGCCATTTCAAATTTACGAACCAATAAAGACAAAAAAGGCAAGCAGGATTATGTTTATTTGCTGGAAGAGGCTTTCGCCAAAGCCAAAGAGCGTGATTTGAATGCGATAAACTTATTAGCAAAAGATACAAATCCGGCGCAATTGGAAAAAATATACACCATGTACTTACAATTGAATAACCGTCAGGAAAAAATCAAACCGATACTTCCTTTAAAATTAATTAAAGAAGGCAGAAACGCAATTTTCCCTTTTGAAAATTATAACGACCAAATTATAGACAGTAAAAATGCATTATCAGCTTATTTA
>JBJOQF010000012.1:0-5900 GCA_046050185.1 Bacteroidota bacterium | reverse complement strand
CACAAATCGCTTTATTCACTTTCAGAATTAGCCACTTAACAGAGCACTTGAAAAAAAATCGTCATGATTATAACACAGAGCGTTCATTAGTATTACTAGTAGGTAAAAGAAGAGCTTTGTTAGATTACTTGAAGAAAACAGAAATCAACAGATATCGTGAAATTATCAAAGTATTGAATATCAGAAAATAATCAATATAAAAGAGGTGCGAAAGTGCCTCTTTTTGTTTTTATATACAACAATAAAAAAGTTTGGTTTTTCATTGGGTTTTAGGCATTAACTACGCACAACAACAACTACAACACAACTAGAACCCATTGTTTAATCTAAAGAGAATTAAAATTATGATTCCACAATTATTTGTAGAAAACATCGATTTAGGAGATGGCAGAAGCATCTCAATCGAGACAGGACGTTTAGCGAAACAAGCTGACGGTGCTGTAGTAGTAAGAATTGGAAAAACTGTTATTTTAGGAACAGTAGTATCCGCAAGAAAAGCAAGTCCAGGTATCGACTTTTTGCCACTTACGGTAGATTATCGCGAAAAATTTGCTGCAGCAGGACGTTTCCCTGGTGGTTTCTTCAAAAGAGAGGCTCGTCCAAGCGATAACGAAGTGCTAACAATGCGATTAGTTGACCGTGTATTGCGTCCGCTTTTCCCAGATGATTATCATGCCGAAGTACAAGTAATGATTCAATTAATGTCGCATGACGAAGATGTAATGCCGGACGCATTAGCAGGATTAGCAGCTTCAGCAGCATTAGCTTTATCTGACATTCCTTTCGAAACTTTAATTTCTGAAGCTCGTGTAGGTCGTATAGATGGTAAATTCATCATCAATCCAAGTCGTGCACAATTAGAATTATCTGACATCGATATGATGATTGGTGCTTCAACAGATTCTATCGCAATGGTAGAAGGCGAAATGAAAGAAATTTCAGAAGCAGAAATGGTTGAAGCTATTAAATTTGCTCACGAACATATTAAAGTTCAAATTGCTGCACAAGAAAGATTAGCAATAGCATTTGGAAAAAAAGAAGTTCGTACTTACGAAACTGAAAAATCTGACGATGCTATTTACGCTAAAGTAAAAGCAGCTGCATATGATAAAATTTATGATATCGCAAAAGTTGGATCTTCTAAACAAGAAAGAACTGCTGCATTTGCAGAAGTAAAAGAAGAAGTAAAAGCCTTATTTACAGAAGAAGAATTGGCAGAAAATGGTGATTTAGTAGGAAAATATTTCTACAAAGTTAACAAAGAAGCTGTTCGTAATGTAACCCTTGATTTAGGAACACGTCTTGACGGAAGAAAAACTACAGAAATCAGACCTATCTGGTGTGAAATAGATTATTTACCATCTGTTCACGGTTCAGCATTGTTTACTCGTGGAGAAACTCAAGCATTGGCAACAGCCACTTTAGGAACTTCTAGAGAAGCTAACCAAATTGATTCACCATCAGAGCAAGGAGAAGAAAAATTCTACTTGCATTATAATTTCCCACCATTTTCAACAGGAGAAGCTCGTCCGTTAAGAGGAACTTCAAGAAGAGAAGTTGGTCACGGAAACTTAGCGCAACGTGCTTTGAAAAACATGATTCCTGCAGATTGCCCTTATACCATTCGTGTTGTTTCTGAAGTATTAGAATCAAACGGTTCTTCTTCTATGGCCACAGTTTGCGCTGGAACATTATCATTAATGGATGCTGGAATTCAAATGATACGTCCCGTTTCTGGAATTGCAATGGGATTGATTACTGACGGTAATCGTTTCGCAGTTTTATCAGACATTCTTGGTGACGAAGATCACTTGGGAGATATGGACTTCAAGGTAACTGGAACTTCCGAAGGTATTACAGCCTGTCAAATGGACATCAAAATTGACGGATTGAAATACGAGATTATGGAAGCTGCTTTAGCTCAAGCCAGAGATGGTCGTTTGCACATTCTTGGAATTCTGACAGATACCTTAGCAACTCCTAAAGCAGATGTTAAAACGTATGCTCCAAAAATTATCACAAGAACAATTCCTGGTAACTTTATTGGTGCTTTGATTGGACCTGGCGGAAAAGTAATTCAAGAATTACAAAAAGCAACAGGAACAACTATCGTAATCAACGAAGTAGACGAACAAGGAGTTATCGAAATTCTAGGAACAGATCCTGCTGGAATTGAAGCGGTATTGGCAAAAATCCAATCCATCACTTTCAAACCACAAATGGGAGAAGCGTATGAAGTAAAAGTAATCAAAATGTTAGATTTTGGTGCTGTTGTTGAATACACTGCTGCACCAGGAAATGAAGTATTGCTTCACGTATCTGAATTAGCTTGGGAACGTACTGAAAATGTTACTGATGTGGTAAACATGGGAGATGTATTTCAAGTTAAATATCTTGGACTTGACCCGAAAACAAGAAAAGAAAAAGTGTCAAGAAAAGCACTTTTGCAAAGACCTCCACGTGAGGAGAAAAAAGAGTAATCAGATCTTAGTTTACTAAAGGTTTATTTATAGGAAATCCCGTTTCATGTATTTGAAACGGGATTTTTGGTTTTATAAATTATTTTACAAACTATTGTAACTTTTTAGCAACCCCATACGTATAATCATTTGTACACTTAAAAATTGAGGAGACAAAAAAAACATGAGACAACTAAAAATCACCAAGCAGGTAACCAATCGTGAAACTGCTTCATTAGACAAGTATTTACAAGAAATTGGAAAAGTTGACCTTATTACCGCTGACGAAGAGGTAGAATTAGCACAAAAGATTAAAGCCGGTGACCAGAGAGCATTAGAGAAATTGACAAAAGCCAATTTACGTTTTGTGGTTTCGGTAGCAAAACAATATCAAAATCAAGGGTTAACCCTTCCCGATTTGATTAACGAAGGAAATTTAGGATTGATAAAAGCAGCACAACGTTTTGATGAAACCCGTGGTTTCAAATTCATTTCGTATGCCGTTTGGTGGATTCGCCAATCTATTTTACAAGCATTGGCTGAACAATCCCGTATCGTTCGTTTGCCTTTGAACAAAATTGGTTCAATCAATAAAATCAACAAAATGTACGCTTTATTAGAACAATCTAACGAGCGTCCACCCTCTGCTGAAGAAATTGCAAAAGAACTTGACATGACCGTAAATGACGTAAAAGAGTCTATGAAAAACTCTGGTCGTCACTTATCAATGGATGCACCTCTTGTAGAAGGGGAAGATTCTAACCTTTACGATGTATTGCGTTCCGGTGAATCCCCAAATCCAGACAGAGAATTAATCCACGAATCATTGCGTACTGAAATCGAGCGTTCATTAGAAACATTAACTCCTAGAGAAGCTGATGTTGTTCGTTTGTACTTTGGTCTTGGTGATCAACACCCAATGACATTAGAGGAAATCGGAGAAACTTTCGACTTAACTCGTGAGCGTGTACGTCAAATCAAGGAAAAAGCAATCCGAAGATTGAAACACACTTCAAGAAGTAAAATATTGAAAACGTATTTAGGGTAAACAGTCAAATGTCATAAAGTCATAACGTACAACAGTATGATTTTTGACTTTCGGCTTTCGACTAATAAGTAACGACGGTCTGATTAACTGTTCGTTTTTTGATTGATGATTGAAACTCCGGCTGATTACCGGAGTTTTATTTTTAAATCTTAATTCATTTCAGATTCCCTTGAACCTATTCCAGTTTAAAATCATTTGGGCGTAACCCTTCGTAAAAACTTCGGGTCGGGCTTTTCGTTGCAATCTTTTTATTGAAAAAATAAAAAGGATTTCCTCTTCAATCCCTTACGCAATTCACGGATAACACATGACCTCCTTCTTAGTACGGACAACTCGCGAGTTGTCCCTTCTTAACAAAAAAACTTTCGCCAATTGCTCTAAAAAAACTACTTTTGCACTGTAAAGACGCACTGCAGTGCGTCTCAACAAAATAAAGATGGACTACAGTGCATCTCAACAAAACAACTATACAATGAAAAACACATTAATTGCACCATCAGTACTTGCTGCTGATTTTGCTAATCTGCAACGCGACATCGAAATGATCAATAATAGTGAAGCCGATTGGTTTCATATTGACATTATGGATGGCGTTTTTGTACCAAACATCTCTTTTGGTATGCCAGTTCTTGAAGCTATTTCAAGACATGCAAAAAAAACAATCGATGTTCATTTAATGATTGTAGATCCGGATCGATACATCAAGACTTTTGCTGATTTAGGAGCAAATGTTTTATGTGTACATTATGAAGCTTGCACCCACTTGCACAGAACCTTGCAAGCTATTAAAGCCGAAGGCATGAAAGCTGGAGTAGCCTTAAATCCACATACAAACATTGACCTTTTGGAAGATGTAATCAATGATATCGATTTGGTTTGTATCATGAGTGTAAATCCAGGTTTTGGAGGACAATCTTTTATAGAAAACACGTATACTAAAGTTCAAAAATTAAAAGAATTAATTACTAGAAAAGGAGCCAATACAATTATAGAAATTGATGGTGGTGTAACTAATAAAAATGCAAAACAACTTGTTGAAGCCGGAGCTGATGTTCTTGTAGCAGGAAGTTTTGTTTTTAAAGCGGAGAATCCAACACAAACTATACAAGATTTAAAGAAGCTTACAAACTTCTAAAAAAATGGCGCTCAATGCGCCATTTTTCATTTTAAATATCTTCTTTAAAATTAATCATTGCGACAATATGCGCGTATAATTCAGGATGAGTTGTTTTAAAAACACGAGGAGTTTCAAAAAAATGCTCCAGAATTACCGATAAGAATTCAAATTGATTTTCATAGGCATACAACCTAAAATAGCCTTTTTGTCGTAGCTCATTATTTAAATTTTGATCTGTGTAATATTTTATGATTTTATTGAATTCATCAAAAAAAACAATCGTACTTGAATCATTACTTTTCAAACAATGAAAATGCAGTGCATGCGAAAACTCATGTAAACCAAGATTAACATTATCATTTGTTGTCGAATGCCCCAATAAAAAATCATCCCATGAAAAAACTACAGCTTTCATTATAGGATTAAATTCTCCTTTATGATATTGTTGATTTACGGTTGAATAATAACTAGAAGGATAAATAATTATTTTATCAAACAAACTGACAAGATAATTTCTCATTCCAAAAGTTAACATCACATAAGTTGCAGCAATCAACATTTGCATATATTCCGTAATAGCAATCTCTTTACCTACAAACTGATAGTTTGCAATAAACGCTTTCACCCGATGTTCAAAATATATTTTCCTTTTAGAGGAAAGCTTATTATAAAATGGAAATTCATTTACTAAAACTTCTCGTTGGTTTGATTTTAATTTCTTGGAAAAAGGATACCAATGAATATAAAGTGGCTTATTGAATAGTAAGAGATAAGCAGGTTCCAAAACCCTAAAAATAAGTAGCATAAGGGATAATGTCCCAAAAGTATTGAAATAAAAAGTTGTAATGACATATGTTATAACTGCTTTAAAATAAAAAATGCTTCAAAAGAATTTCAAGGAAACTTGACTTTTTTTGAAGCATTTCAATTTGTATTCGTGACCACGGCAGGGTTCGAACCTGAAACCTTAACACCTAAATTTGGCATTTTGAACAAACACTTAAAAACACTACTAAAAAACAAATACATCAACAAATTCAAGTAAAACAGTAAGTTAAAACTATTTCAAAATCATAGAATAAAATAGAATACGATTTAATAACACTGACTAATTACTGACTAAATACTGACTAAAATTTTTTTAACTCAAATTAATATTATAAATTTGAGTGTTCAAAAGTTCAAATTATGGCAAAGATTAAATTTTTACTTCAAAGTAAATCCGAAAACGCTCAAATATATATTAGAGTTTCAATAAGTCAGAAAGTTTCAATTA
>JBJOQF010000011.1:0-5242 GCA_046050185.1 Bacteroidota bacterium | reverse complement strand
TTGAAAAGGCTAAATTACCTGTGCTTGCTACGGTCTCAAAATCAGAACGACAAGCGCAAACAGATAACAATATTCCAATAAAAAACAGTAAAGTTATGGGACGCATTTCGTTAGTTTTTTTTGTAAAAATAGGGATTAATTTGAAAAAAATAACCATAAAAGTCACAAAAGGAAGTCATAAATGAACGGAAAAGCAATGCCGAAAATTTATGGTCTTTATAGGTATTATAAAAACATTCAAGAATTAATCATGCAATCTTTTGTGTTTTTGAAAAGTAATTAAGACTATTTTGTGTATTTTGTGGTGAAAAATCAAATTATTATATAGTGACAAAAAATATATATTATAGTCTGTCTTTTTTGGTTTAAACATAAGCATACTATTTATACTTTTACAAAAAAAATAAAAATGACTTTCGACAAAGAAAAAATTCTTCAATATTGCAATAAAATCTCAGAAAACACATTGATGAGAACCCTGAATATTATATTTACTGATGCAGGAGAAGATTATTTAGTAGCAACAATGCCAGTAAATCCGTCAGTTCATCAACCTATGGGATTATTACACGGAGGCGCTTCGGTGGCTTTGGCTGAAAGTGTGGGAAGTGCCGCTTCTTTTTTGTTCGTTAATACAGATCATAGTGAAGTACGTGGAATAGAAATTTCTGCCAATCATGTGAAAGCAAAACGTGACGGAATTGTAACTGCAACTGCAAGAATAGTTCACAAAGGGAAGAGTATTCATCTTTGGGAAATACGAATTACGGATGAGAGAGATAATTTGATTTCGCTTTGTAAATTGACGAATATGGTTTTGCCAAAAAGAAAAAGTGAAGATAAATAATGGACGAAATTTTAGATAAAGTCAAAAATCAATTTGAACAAAATTTACCTTTTGTATTGTATTGCAAACCCAATTCAGATATGGTAATAGGTTTTTTTCAGCAAACTGATGAATTATTTAAAGTGAATAATTTTACTGAAAAAGGCTTTGTTTTTGCATCTTTTGATGGCAATCAAACATATCTTATTCCTGAAAACCAATCTGAAATTGTTAGTGTTATTTGGGAGAAAAAAGAGTTAACTATTTCTGAAAACCAATTTGGGAGTTTTGGAAAAGAAGCAAAAAACAACTTTGAAACATTAGTTGCTAAAGGAATTCAGGCTATAATAAATGATGAATTCAAAAAAGTGGTTGTATCCCGTAAAGAAACTGTTGACTTGGTTGATTTTGATTTGGGAGCAGCTTTTGATAATTTGGTTCAGTTGTATCCTTCCACTTTTGTCTATTGTTTCTATCACCCAAAGATTGGAATTTGGCTTGGTGCTAGTCCTGAACAATTATTGAAAGCCAATAAAAATGCATTTAAAACTATTGCTTTGGCAGGAACGCAGAAAGACAATGGTTTATTTGAAATTACTTGGGAGAAAAAAGAAAAGGAAGAACAGCAATTTGTCACTGATTATATAGTGACAAAACTTGAAAATGTAGCTTCGGAAGTATTGATATCCAAACCCTATAGTATCAAAGCAGGAAATATTTGGCATATTAAAACAGATATTTCGGGCGTTTTGAATTCGGATTTCAGTTTAGAACAAGTAATTGGATTATTACATCCAACGCCAGCAGTTTGTGGGTTGCCAAAAGAAAAATCAAAAGCTTTTATTTTGGAAAATGAAAATTATGACAGGAGTTTTTATACTGGTTTTTTAGGTGAATTGAACAGTAGTTTTACAACGGATCCCGTAAGTTCTGATTTGTTTGTAAATTTGCGTTGTATGCAAATTGAGAGTGCTTCGGAACACGAAATGACCAAGGCGTATTTGTATATGGGATGTGGCATCACAAAAGACAGTATACCAGAAAAAGAGTGGAGCGAAAGCATCAATAAATCAATGACAATGAAAAAAATATTGTAGATTGATTATAGAAATAGGGTTGTTATTACTAACCATAAACATTAAACAAAAAGAAATGAAATTAGATATACTTGCTTTTGGCGCGCATCCTGATGATGTTGAATTAGGTTGTGCAGGAACTATTCTAAAAGAAATCTCCTTAGGAAAAACAGTAGGAATTATTGATTTGACCCGTGGCGAATTAGGAACTCGTGGTTCCGCTGAAATTAGAGACCAGGAAGCAAATGCTGCCGCAAAAATTCTAGGTGTTTCGGTACGTGAAAATCTGGAAATGCGCGATGGCTTTTTTGTAAATGATGAAAAACACCAATTAGAAATCATAAAAATGATTCGCAAGTATCAACCTGAAATTGTATTGTGTAATGCCATTGACGACCGCCATATTGATCATGGAAAAGGAAGTAAACTTGTTTCTGATGCTTGTTTTTTATCAGGTTTGAGAAAAATTGAAACTACAGTTAATGGAGAATATCAAGCTGCCTGGAGACCAAAATTAGTATATCATTATATGCAATGGAAAAATATTGAACCTGATTTTGTGGTGGATATTACAGGCTTTACTGATAAAAAAATTGAATCTATTTTGGCTTATAGTTCGCAGTTTTATGATGCAAATTCCAAAGAACCGGAATCGCCAATAACAAGTAAAAACTTCTTTGAGAGTCTGAATTATCGTTCTAGGGATTTAGGAAGGCTAGTAGGTGTAGATTATGCGGAAGGTTTTACTGTTGAAAGATATTTGGCAGTCAATAGCTTAGGAGATTTGATGTAAATTTGCTGTAATTTTTTAAAAAAATTATTTGCAGAAGTAAACTTATGTTGTATATTTGCAACCGCTAAGCAAATGGTGGTTGTAGCTCAGCTGGTTAGAGCATCGGTTTGTGGTACCGAGGGTCGCCGGTTCGAACCCGGTCATCCACCCAAAAAGGCAAAAGCCTCGAAGTAATTCGAGGCTTTTTTTGTAGGGTAAACTTTCATTATAAATATTATCCATAATTATATAGAAAAACACATTTTCTCGCCATAACAATATCCTCTAATCATACAAAGCTAATAACGATTAAATAAATAATTTAATATATCTCATCCTGATTATTGAATTTAACTAGCAAAAGAGAGCGTTACAATTTATTAAACTTAAACTTCTGTCCGCCAATCGATGCTTCGTACATAAGTCCGCCCTTTTGCATGGTGAACACCATAACACCGTTAGTATACTTTACATTCGCTGACACACCTTCAGTTACGGCTACTGCAGAAGCTTGAGCGGAAAACTCGAATCGACTATCTTTAAACCGTTCTAATTCTTTTTTCGACTCAAAAAATATTACCTCCCGATATGCTTGCCCACCTGCTTGGAATCCTATGCTCAGTTGAGATAACTTTGCCATACCTACCATTTTGTTATGTTCATAGACAACCCCATTACCGGCTGCACCACCAACGCCAAATCCTGCTTTGCCAACATTAGGAAAGATTACATAACCAGACGCTTTTTCAAAAAGGCCTTTCATAAGTGGGTCACTTTTAATGAACTCAGCTTTAGCTGTATGGCTGTCAGCAATAATTTTATTCTTTTTAGAGTTCGATTGTCCGAATATAGGGGTTAAGTTTATTACACAAGCCATCACCATCACCCAAATAATATTTATTTTTTTCATAATTAGATTTATTAAGTTGTTGTAAAATTTCTTTATTCAAAGGTAACATAAATTACTTGTTTTACAATTTAATTGTATTGATTATCAGTAATATATGTTTTTTTTTTGATTTGTTTACAGTAAAATTAGATTGCTAAAAAAAATGATTAGCTCTTTTTTTAATTTTCAATATGCTTATAATTACAATCCTTAAGAATGTCAATTATTTATTCTTTGTTAGATAGTAAGCAAATATAATTTTGCTATCCTTATTTTCTACCTTTGAAAAACACAAATCCATAATAGAGGAATATATTTACAGTTTTGGATTTATTATCCAGAAATAAAAATGCTTAACCAGTTTGTTATTGCTCGGTTAAAAAAATATTTAATTTTATTTTAAATCCCTTAATTTGAAAGTATTGCCATGAAATTTTATATTTTTTCTACCCGGTATGGTATAGCAGCAAGTACCGAAGTACTGCGTATAGCCCGACAGCTGTATAGAAAGTGGCTTCTAGTACTGTTATCGAATAGCTCATTTTATACCGCTGGCGCGCCAATAGAAACGGTAAAATGTCATCTTGTCAGATTTTTTTACGCCAATTTTAACATAAACTGACAATTTAAGGACGTGTATTGCATTGGCACAAAGATTGACTTATCGACTTCGAGCTATTAAAATGAGTATATAATAAAATTAAATATATTAAAAATGGGTAAAATAATCGGAATTGATTTAGGTACAACAAACTCTTGTGTTTCTGTAATGGAAGGTAATGAAGCAGTAGTTATCCCTAATGCTGAAGGAAAAAGAACAACACCATCTATCATCGCTTTTGTTGAGGGTGGAGAAATTAAAGTAGGAGATCCTGCTAAGAGACAAGCGGTAACTAATCCAACTAAGACTATTGCTTCTATCAAACGTTTTATGGGACAAGGTTTTGGCGAAGTTTCGGCTGAGGCAAAAAGAGTTTCGTACAAAATTGTAAAAGGGGATAACAATACGCCACGTGTAGATATTGATGGTCGTTTGTACTCTGCACAAGAATTGTCAGCAATGACACTTCAAAAAATGAAAAAAACTGCTGAAGACTATTTAGGTCAAACAGTTACTGAAGCAGTTATTACTGTTCCTGCTTACTTTAATGATGCACAACGTCAAGCTACAAAAGAAGCTGGTGAAATTGCAGGTCTTAAAGTAATGCGTATTATCAACGAACCTACTGCTGCAGCGCTTGCATACGGTCTTGATAAAAAAGGTAAAGATCAAAAAATTGCTGTTTATGATTTAGGTGGAGGTACATTTGATATCTCTGTTCTTGAATTAGGAGACGGAGTTTTTGAAGTATTATCTACAAACGGAGATACTCACTTAGGTGGAGATGATTTTGACCACGAAATTATTGACTGGTTAGCTAACGAATTTTTAGCTGAAGAAGGTATTGATTTACGTCTTGATCCAATGTCTTTGCAACGTTTGAAAGAAGCTGCTGAGAAAGCAAAAATTGAATTGTCTTCTTCTACTGAAACTGAAATCAACTTACCTTACGTAACTGCTACAGCTTCAGGACCAAAACACTTAGTTAAAAAATTAACTAGAGCTCAATTTGAAAAATTAACTGACGCTTTAGTAAAACGTTCTATGGCACCAGTTGCTAAAGCGTTGAAAGATGCAG
>JBJOQF010000010.1:0-9958 GCA_046050185.1 Bacteroidota bacterium | reverse complement strand
TACATAAAAATAATAGAGATAACCGGTCAGGGCTCCTATAACTATTCCTAATCCTGTGATGAGGATTGCTTTTCTAGTCATGCATTACTTTTTTCTATAATAGTTTTGATTATTTCTTCTTTAGTCAATACGCCGGATTGTCTCCATAATTGTTTTCCGTTTTGGAATAAAATCATGGTAGGAACACCTCTTACTTGGTATTGAGAAGCTACTTGTTGGTTTTTGTCCACATCAATTTTGATGATCGAAACACGGTCTCCCAAACTTTCTTTTACTTCTCTCAAAATAGGACCAAGCATTTTACATGGTCCACACCATGTTGCAAAAAAGTCTATTAAAACTGGTTTGTCTGATTGGATAATACTGTTGAAATTACTCATTTTTATTTTATTTATTGTTTGAAATAGTACAACCATTAGAACCGCAACCTAAATTTAAAAGCACTTGAATGAAGAAAAATAACCCGAAGGCGATAAACATCCATTCTCGTAATATATAGGCTTGAGCAAATAAAAATAGGGCAAACGCCAGACGAACTAAGCGCATAAAATGCCAATTTGTAAATAATAAGCCTTTCATTTTTATTTATTTATATTCAACCATTTATTTGTACCACCACATAACCAATGTGCCTTAAATCCTAATTCCTTTAATATCTTTGCAGCTTCTGAAGATCTTCCTCCCCCTTTACCACAAACTGTAATAATTTGATAGTCTTTATTGAGTAGATTCAATTGGAATTGTAATTCTGTCAAAGCAATGTTTATGGCATTTGGAATATGATTAATTTTAAATTCTTCTTTGGATCGAACATCGATAATCTGTATTTTTTTGTTTTGTTGTAGTGCTAGTTTTACTTCATCGACTTCTATACATTCTTTTTCGATTTTAATTTTTTTTGGCATACGAATTTCAATAATTATTGAAGATAAAATAGTTATGCACCCTATTAATACTATAGCATAATTGACTCCGAATAAATCAGCAGTTATACCTGAAATTATCGCTCCTATGGCATATCCTAAATCTCTCCAAAGCCGGAATGTACCGATGCTTTCGGCTCTTTGATTTGGGGTTGTAGCTTGTGCTATGGTTGATAAAAAAGTAGGATAAACCAAAGCCGTTCCCAACCCTAACAATGTTGAAATAATCGCTAATTGATAAAATTCTTTAAAAAAAGGAATAAATAGTATGGCTACTCCCTGTACTAACATTCCCCAAAATAGCATCTTTTTTTTTGAATAAATATCAGACATTTTCCCAGTAATCAATTGTCCAAAACCCCAAACAGTGGGATAAATTGCTGTTATAACACCAATATCTTGAGAGTTGTAATTTAAAGAAAGTAATGCTATTGGGAAAAGCCCCCAAATCATCCCATCGTTTAAATTATTTACCAATCCTGCTTGAGTTACGGCACTTAATGTTTTATTTTTAAAAGTAGTTTCTATAAAAACATTGCTGAGTTTTTCAGTTTGATTTGTTATGTTTTCTTTGTTTACAAATGCTGTTGTGTCTTTTACTAAAAGTAAAGTTAAGATAAATCCAAGTATAGAAATAATAATTCCAAGATAAAATGGGTAAGGGGTAATTCCATATTTTTCAGCAATAAATCCGGAAAGAAAAGCAACTAATCCAACAGCAAAATATCCTGCAAATTCGTTCAAGCCCATTGCAAGTCCGCGGTCTTTATCTCCAACCAAATCAATTTTCATAACAACGGTGCTACTCCAGGTCAATCCCTGACTCATTCCTAACAAAATATTTGCAAAAATAACCCAATTCCAGATAGTTGCATTTATCAAAATAAAAGGAATAGGCAATGCCAAAATCCAGCCAAATAACAGCAGGTTTCTTCTGCCAAACTTATTGGCCAGTTTACCTGTAAAATAATTGGTCAGTGCTTTGGTAATTCCAAATGCTGTTATAAAAGAAAGAATTGCAGTTTTTGAAGCAATACCAAATTCAATTTCGGCAAATTTTGGAATAATAGTTCTTTCCATTCCTACCATTCCGCCAACAAAAGCATTTATTATTACCAAAATGGTAAATTGTTTCCAATTTTCTTTTAGTCCATGTTTGATACTTTTTGTCATTTTATATTATTGGATTACAAGATATTATGATTTAGGAATGTTTTTTTATTAATTCAAATAATAATTCTGAATTGGCTCTTGGTGCAATAGAATTTGTGCATACATCCATTTTTAAAAAGTCAAAAGCAACTGCAAAAAGAGTCTCATATTCTTCTTTGCTTCCACCAAAAGGAGGACTTACTTCAAATGTTCGATTAAATAACAATCCTGCCAGTTTTCCTTCATCAGCCAAAAGTTGATGCATTTTCCAAACGTATTTTTGACGCATGGTAGGAGGCAAGGCGCAGAAAAAAGTCTGTTCAATTATCAAATCGTATTTTCCCTGATGTTCAAAAAAATCACCTAATATGATTTGGATATTAGAATTGTTTTTGAACTTCTCTTTTAAATCAGCAACGGGTGTTGGGGCAATATCAATAACAGTAATATTCGTAAAACCGTGTTCCAAAAGATATTCAGCTTCATAGCTGTTTCCGCAACCAGGAATCAAAACAGCGATGTTTTTATTTTCTATTGTATCTATATAAGTTTGTATAGGAGGCGATACTTTGCCTAAATCCCAACCGGTGGCTTTAATTTTGTATTGTGCTTCCCAATAGGCTGCGTCAAGCTTTTTTTCACAGGAAACAACGGAATATTTTGTTTCTTCCATTCTTATGTTTTTTTTTGGGTTGAAAGGCTAAAAAGAGCATATAATGGGCAAAAACTAATAAAGCTTGTAATCAATAAAATAACTGCGAATGCACCTAAAACAATTGCAAATGCGCCGCTTACTATATTAGTTAGATACAATACAGCCACTATGGCTACTATAGCAATACGGATAATTCTGTCTGTTGACCCCATGTTTTTTTTCATCGTATTAATTTTAATAAGTTAGCAATTATTTCAAGACTTTACTTTGGCAAACGAAATCTGTTTTTGGTAAACTTGTTTTTGCAATAGCATTAAACCCGCCTTCTATTTCAGTGAAATTTCTAAACCCGCGCGCTTCTAATATAGAAGCTGCAATCATGCTGCGATAGCCGCCGGCACAATGCAAATAAAAATGCTCTTTTGGATTAATGTCTTTGATCCAATCATTGATAGATGCTAAGGGTTTGCTATAGGCTTCCTCAACATGTTCAGCACAATATTCACTTTCTTTGCGGACATCGATTACTTTGCTTTCGCCAATTTTCACTTCTTTGGCAAATTGTTCAGCTGTAATTCTATTTACGGTGTCAATTTCTTTTCCGGCTTTTGCCCAAGCGTCAAAACCACCATCCAGATGACCGATCAAGTTATCAAAACCCACACGACTCAAGCGCGTAACGGTTTCTTCTTCTTGTCCCACTTCACAAACGATTAGAATTGGTTGTTTTACATTAGCAATTAAAGCGCCCACCCAAGGAGCAAAATCGCCATTAATTCCAATATTTATAGATTGAGGAATAAATCCTTTGGCAAAATCATTGTTCTTTCGGGTATCCAAAATCAAAGCACCGGTTTCCTCGGCAGCAGCTTCAAATTCAATTACTGATAAGGCGCGCATTCCTAAATCCAAGACATTTTCAAAACTTTCATATCCTTTTTTATTCATGGCTACATTCATTCCAAAATAGGCAGGAGGAGGTAATAATCCTTCGGTTACTTCTTGCACAAATTCGGCTTCGGTCATATCTGCTCTCAAAGCATAATTAGTCGCTTTTTGGTTACCAATGGTTGAAACCGTTTCTTTACTCATATTCTTACCGCAAGCACTTCCTGCGCCATGAGCCGGATATACAATAACATCGTCAGCCAATGTCATCACTTTGTCTCTTAAAGAATGATATAATGTAGCAGCTAATTGTTCCTGAGTCATGTGTGCCGCTTTTTGGGCTAAATCCGGTCTTCCTACATCACCAATAAATAAGGTGTCTCCTGAGAAAATAGCATAATCTTTACCGTTCTCATCAATCAATAGAAAGGTACTGCTTTCCATGGTATGTCCGGGTGTATGCAATACTTTTATTTTGATGTTTCCAATGGCAAATTCCTGGCCATCTGTAGCAGAAACGCATTCAAATTCACATGTTGCATTTGGACCATAAACAATTGGGGCGCCGGTTTCTCTACTTAAATCAACATGTCCTGAAACAAAATCAGCATGAAAATGGGTTTCAAAAATGTATTTTAGTTTTACCTGATCGCGTTCCAGTCTATCTAAGTAAGGTTGAGTTTCACGAAGCGGGTCAATTATGGCAGCTTCACCATTTGATGTGATATAATAAGCACCTTGTGCTAAACAACCCGTATATATTTGTTCAATTTGCATGATAATTTGTTTTGTGATTCAGGAACAAAATTAGTCACTATTTTTAATCGGAACAGTGACTAATGTTACAATTGGTTTTATTTATTAGGCAGTACCTTTTAGTATTTTATTCCAATATAACCATGGTAAAATTTTCGTTTTCAAAATCCACATAGTCCATCTCGGTTTTGCTTGATCAAAAGGGAAAGTCATTTTTGGTTTATTTGAATAATCAAATTCAGCTAACATTAATTTGCCATATTGTGTTGGAATAGGGCAAGCGCTATAGCCGTCATAAGATGCATTTAATGGCATTCCATTTATTAATGCGAAAAGATTTTGTACGACTACAGGAGCTTGTTTTCTAATGGCAGCACCTGTTTTACTGCAGGGAGCATTAGTGCAATCTCCCAAAGAAAATATGTTTTTATAACGAGAGTGTTGCATTGTGTTTTTATCGATTTCAACATAACCTAGAGGATTTTTATCGTCTTTCAGAGGGCTGTTTTTAATAAAATCCGGAGCTGATTGTGGAGGGACTGTATGACATATATCAAAATTCAGGCTTACTCTGGAAAAGAGGTCTTCATTTTTGTTTTCAATAATGGCATAGTCTGACGATTGCAGATTTGAAAATTTATTTTCTAAATCTTTCGAGAGTTCTTTAGTTTCAAAAGAGATTGTTTTCGTGCCACCGTTAATTGCTGTTACATTTGCACCAAAATGTACTTTTATACCGTATTTTGAAACTAGTTTTTTTAATGTTTCAGCATATTCAGGAACACCAAAAATTACGTTGGCCCCAGAGATATAATGCACATCACATAAGTCTAAAATTCCTTTTTTTAGCCAATAATCACAAGCTAAATACATTATTTTATGTGGAGCTCCTCCACATTTTATAGGTGTTGTAGGATTAGTAAAAACAGCTGTGCCTCCTTTGAAGTTTTTGATTAATTCCCAGGTATATGGTGCGGTTTTAAAGCTATAATTACTAGAAACTTCATTCTTGCCTAAAGTCTCTTTTAAACCTTCTATTTTGGCCCAATCTAATTGAATTCCTGGACATACAATTAAATAATCATAAGTTATTTCCTTGTCATTACTGCATAAAACAGTGTTTTTTTCGGGTAAAAAAGTGGTTACAGCTTCTTTAATCCAAGTGGTATTTTTTGGGATATAATTTGATTGGTCTTTTTCAGTATCTTTTATGTCAAAAGCACCGGCACCAACTAAAGTCCATGCGGGTTGATAATAATGTTTTTCTGCGGGATCAACTATTCCAATAGTTAAATTCTTGTTTTTTAGAAGTAGTTGAGATGCAACGGAAAGTCCTGCATTCCCACCTCCAATAATTAGTATTTGAAAATGATTCATCTGTGGTTTGGTTTAGGTTAATTAATATGATATTAGTTTTGAAAATATTTAAAAGAAAAGCTCTTTGGTTATTATATAAAATCCCATTACTAATACAAACCACCCAAAGATTGGTTTTAGTTTAGCTCCGTCAATTTTTTTTGAAAGCTTGGTTCCTATAATCATTCCTAAAAATGCAATGCTTGAAATTCCTAATAAAAAAGGGTAATTTATAGGTGTGCCAATATATAAATCGCCACCAAAACCAATAGAAGAATTGATGAAAATAATTAGTAAGGAGGTGCCAACAGCTTGTTTCATTGGCAAATTTGCAAAAAATAATAAGGCAGGTATGATTAAAAATCCACCACCAGCACCTAAAAATCCAGTTACAATTCCAACAATAAATCCAATTATTCCCAGTTGGATGTAATTTGTTTTTGGAATGCTGGTTACTGTTTTTGTTTTGCGTATCATAGATATTGCGGCAACGATCATCAATACCGAAAAAACAATCATAATCAGAAAGTTTTTTGATACTTGGTAGGAAGCAATGGAGAATAGTGTTGCCGCTATTTTTGGAAAAATAACTTCCCGAATTATCAAAATAGAAAAAACGGAAGGAATGGCAAAGTAAAGCGCTGATTTAATTTTAAGATTCCCCATTTTATAATGGCTAATACATCCAAATAAAGCGGTGATTCCCACTATAAATAAAGAATAACTGGTGGCTGATTCAGGATCTATCTTAAATAAATACACTAAAATTGGGATGGTTAGAATTGATCCGCCGCCGCCTATTAAACCTAATGAAAGTCCTATAATAATTGATGCAAAATAACCGAAATATTCCATATTTTTTAAAATTTGGTACAAAGATTATTTTTTAAATTTTAAAACATAGTAACATTTGTCACATAGCCTTAAGTAGCTCAATGAAAAGGATTATTTTAGTAATTCAATGTGGTTTCGGTGTAATTTTAATAAGTTGCGTTGTTCCATTTTTTTGAGTAAACGGGAAATAACTTCTCTTGAAGTGTTTAGTTCAGTAGCGATTTCTTGGTGTGATAATTTTAAATCAGTACATCCACAAGCGTCTTTGTGGCGTTTTAAATAAAACTCCAAACGTTCGTCCATTGCTCTAAAAGCTATGCTGTCTATGACTTCCAGCACTTCTTCAAATCGACTGCGGTAGGTGTGAATTACAAATTCGTACCAACTTCTGTGCTTCATCATCCACGTATCCATTAAAGACAAAGGGACTAATAGTACTTCTACATCTTCAACAACTTTGGCCATGATTTGGCTTTTTTCATTTTTGCTGGCGCAAATCATAGAAATAGCACACGCTTGACCGGGCTGTAAATAATACATGAAAAATTCACCGCCATTTTCATCTTCGCGGTAAATTTTAATTTTACCACTGATAACCAAAACGGTATTTTTTATATATTGACCGGTTCGCATAATGACATCTCCAGCTTTGAAGGATTGAATAGCTGCATTAGCATCAACATCTTTTACTAATTCATTAGAAAATGAAGGAAATAGTTTCTTTAAAGGATCAAGCATTTTAGTTTTATTTTAAATTTTTGGAACTGGTATACTGTAAAAGTAATCTAAAAACACAAAAGATTATTGTAATATCAGATTGGAATTTGAATTTAAAAAATATCATTTTATATATTTCCGACGGACTTAATAGAGTGTTTAATAAAAATAAATGTAATATTTTTAGTTTGCTGATAATTAGTATTTTACAATTATTTTTTCTTCAGAATACTATCTAATTAACAAATAGTAGGTTTGTTGTTTGGTAAAAACTTTGTATTTTTACAAAAAACTATACTATGAATTTGACACAAGAAGATTGGATTTCTCAATTTGAAGCTGATGAAAATGCAGTAATACTTGACGTGAGAACAGAAGATGAATACAATGATGGAATTATAGCTAATGCCATAAATATTGATATTCACATGGGACAAGCTTTTATAAATGAAATAGAAGCTTTGGACAAAAATAAAAATTATTATGTGTATTGCCGTTCCGGAATGAGAAGCGCAAAAGCTTGTGAAATCATGAACGAACTTGGTTTTGAAAACACCTATAATTTAGTTGGAGGAATTATAGAATGGGATGGCGAAGTTGTAGCTCCTTAAAACAATAAACACTAACACCTCCTTTTATTAAATTTTAAATTAAAATATAATCACTTAATAATGAGTTTTATACCAGAAGAATTTCAAATTAATACGTTACTAAATCAAGATACTTATTTAATTAATGGTGAACTAAAAAAATGGACCGGTCAAACCACTCCAGTTTTTTCTACAATTTCATCAACTGAAAAATATGAGCCTACTATATTGGGTTCTATTCCATTTATGGGAGAAGCAGAGGCTTTGGACGCTGTTGAAGCGGCATCTGCAGCCTTTAATAACGGTCAAGGTTTATGGCCTACAATGAAAGTTGTGGATCGTATTAAATGCATGGAAAATTTTGTTGCCCAAATGAAAACGACTCGAACAGAAGTTGTTAAATATTTGATGTGGGAAATTGGAAAATCATTGGGTGATTCTGAAAAAGAATTTGACAGAACCGTAGAGTATATCTATGATACTATTGAAAGTTACAAAGAATTAAACGCCCGAAGTGCTCATTTTTCTAAAGTGCAAGGGATATATGCGATGGTTCGTAGAGGGCCACTAGGTGTTGTATTGTGTTTAGGACCATACAATTATCCGTTGAATGAAACTTTTTCGTTGCTTATTCCTGCATTAATTATGGGGAATCCTGTAATTTTTAAACCGGCTAAACATGGCGTTTTATTAATCTCTCCTTTGTTAGAAGCTTTTAGAAGCAGTTTTCCAAAAGGAGTTATCAATATTGTGTATGGCAGAGGGCGTGAAGTGGCTTCGCCAATAATGAAATCTGGAAAAGTTGATATTTTGGCTTTGATAGGAAACAGTAAATCAGCGATTGCTTTGCAGGATCAACATCCAAATAAAAACAGATTGCGTTTAGTATTAGGTTTAGAAGCAAAAAATCCTGCAATAATCCTTCAGGACGCCGATTTAGATTTGGCTATCCAAGAATGTATTGCCGGATCTTTATCTTTCAATGGACAGCGTTGTACGGCTTTGAAAATTTTATATGTGCATGAATCTATTGCAGACGAATTCAATAAGCGATTTGCTGCCAAAGTTGATGCACTAACTTATGGAAATCCATGGGAGAAATCAGTATTTCTTACTCCTTTACCAGAAAAAGAAAAACCAGCTTATATCCAGGAATTAATAGATGATGCTATAAGTAACGGAGCAAAAGTTATTAATGCAAAAGGAGGAGAGCAAACCGATAATTATATTTTTCCAGCTGTTTTGTTTCCTATAAACAAGGAAATGCGTGTGTATCACGAAGAGCAGTTTGGTCCGGTTGTGCCTATTATTTCTTTCAAAGACATTCAAGAACCATTGAATGATATGGCTGAGTCTAATTACGGACAACAAGTAAGTTTGTTTGGAAAAGACATTAAAACAATCGCTCCGCTTATTGATACTTTGGTGAATTTAGTTTGTAGAGTAAACTTGAATAGTTCTTGCCAAAGGGGACCAGATGTTTTCCCATTTACAGGAAGAAAAGATTCAGCTGTAGGAACATTGAGTATCCACGATGCATTGCGTTCTTTTTCTATCAGAACTTTTGTTGCTTCCAAAGACAACGAATATAACAATGCTATTTTGCAAGAGTTATTAAATAGTAAAGAATCTAATTTCATTAATACAGACTATATTTTGTAAATATTAAAACGGTTCTCGATACATTTTTTGTTCCATTTTACTACACAAAAACACTCGAACTGACGTTTTGAATAATTACACCGAACAGGTTATTAAATAGTTATTTTGTTATAGAAGCCGTCTCGTTTTTTGCGAGACGGCTTTTTTATGAGGTTCGGATATTGAATTCGGGTTTTATTTTTTAGTATATTAAATATTGAGTTATATTTTTTAAAATAATAGCAAAAATAGCACCGGCTTATGGAAAACCATAAAGTAATAAAAATGCTTTACGCTATATTTGTTGAAATTTTTTTACTACATGACAATTATAGTAGGATGATAGTAGTCGTTGATTAATTTAAAGATGCAATTATGAAATACTTTTACAAGATTATTTTTCTTTTTATATTAATGATTTCGGTTAATAATGTAAATGCTAAAAT
>JBJOQF010000009.1:0-3494 GCA_046050185.1 Bacteroidota bacterium | reverse complement strand
GAAATTTTACAAATTGTAGAACAAAAGCGTTCCTATTTAGGACAAATGGATGTTAATGCTGCATCGCCTTTAGTATGGGATTTTTATGAAGAGACACTAAAGAAATTAAATGGTTATGGTTGTAATATCCTTCGATTAGACGCTTTTGCTTATTTGCATAAACAAGTAGGGGAATCCAATTTTTTCAATAAACCGGGGACTTGGGAATATTTAGAACGTATTAAGAAAATAGCGCAACAAAATAATTTGATGCTATTGCCAGAAATTCACGCAGAATATGGTTTGCATTTACATGATGAGGTAGCCAATAAAGGATATTATATCTATGACTTTTTCTTACCTGGTTTAGCGATACATACTATCGAAAATAAAACTAGTAAAGCTTTGTTAAGTTGGGCTAAGGAAATTATTGCTAAAGGATATAAAACAGTAAACATGCTTGGTTGCCATGATGGGATACCTGTTCTAGATTTGAAAGGCAAGGAGGTAGATAGCGTTTATAATAAAGGATTGTTAGAAGATACCGAGATTGAAAATATCATGAATAAAATCATGGAACGTGGTGGTCGTGTAAAGAATCTTTACGATCCTTCAGGAAATAAAATTTCTTATTATCAAATAAATGCTACATTTTTTAGTGCGCTAGGTGAAGACGAACAAAAGTTGCTTCTTGCGAGAGTCATTCAAATGTTTATGCCAGGGATACCGCAGGTTTGGTATTTAGATATTTTTGCAGGTAAAAATAATTATGAAGCCGCTGATAATGGAGGTAGTGCTGGACATAAAGAAATTAATCGGACCACATTGACAATGCAGGATATCGAGCAAGGACTGAAAACGGAAGTTGTAAATAAGCAACTAGAAATCATGCGCTTAAGAAATATCTCAAATGCATTTTCAGGTCATGTAGAAATAAACGATGCCGTTGACGCTATTATAGATATCAAATGGGTGAATGGCACCACAGTTGCGCACCTAAAGGCAAACCTTGAAACCAATCGTTTTACAATTGACCATTCGGTAAATGGTATGATAAGCACTATGAGTTTTTAAATTTTATACTGTAATCGAAAAATTAAGCGTATTGAAATGTCAAAATAAAGAAAGTGACTCCTGAAGGGATTTAAAATCTTAATTGTCCAATTATTAAAAAATAAAAGATGAAGAAAAATACTGTCAAGATTGCCATGTATCTAAATTATTTTGTATTTGCAATTCTGCTGAACAGCGTAGGAATTGTAATTCTAAAGTCGCAGGCTAATTATGGAGTCGATGAGTTGCAAGCCAGTATTCTCGAAGCATTTAAGGATTTGCCTATTGCTATAGTTTCTTTTTTAATTGCTTCTTTTTTGCCAAGAATTGGATACAAAAAAGCCATGCTCATTGGGTTGGGATTAGTTGTTGTAGCTTGTGTTAGTATGTATTTTGGTAATTCATTCAGTGCCGCAAAAATACTTTTTGCGACTGTAGGGGTTTCATTTGCCCTGATAAAAGTTTCTGTTTATTCATTAATAGGAACAATTACAGAAAATCAGAAAGAGCATAATAGCTTGATGAGTAGTATTGAAGGTGTTTTTATGATAGGAATTGCCTTGGCTTACTTTTTATTTCCTGCTTTTAATTCGGATACAAATCCAGATTCATGGTTAAATGTGTATTGGTTGTTGGCGGGGATTTCATTAGTATCATTTGGATTTTTGTATTTTGCTAAATTTGAAAACCAAACCGAAATTCCTGGAGTTGACTTAGCGGATGATTTCAAACAAATGTTCAAATTATTTGCCAAGCTTCTTACGATTGTTTTTGTAATAAGTGCTTTTTTGTTTGTAATGATAGAACAAGGTATTATGTCTTGGTTGCCTACGTTTAATAGTAAAGTATTGCATCTGCCTGAAAATATTAGTATAATGATGGCGAGTATTTTGGCAATTACATTGGCAGTTGGAAGACTTTTGGCAGGTATTATTACCAAAAAAGTAAATTGGATTTGGGTACTCAGTTTTTGTATTGTAATGGCGATGCTTATTGTGGTTTTTGTTCTTCCAAAAACAGTTGGGTTAGAGGTAAAAGAAATTAATTCACTTAGTGATATTCCATTAATAGGTTTTGCATTTCCATTGGTTGGACTTTTTATAGCGCCTATTTATCCGCTTTTAAATTCGGTTGTTTTGAGTGCTTTGCCTAAAAAATTACACAGCTCTATGACCGGTTTGATTGTAGTTTTCTCAGCTTTAGGAGGGACATTAGGTTCAAGAATAATTGGCTATTTGTTTAAAAATGAAGGTCCTGAAAATGCTTTTTTTTATACTTTAATTCCAATGTCATTGTTACTTGTTTCATTCTTTATATTAAAAAAACTTACTTCTAAAATATGAATTTCTTAATTAACATAGATAAGGTTTTCCATCAACTACTGCTTCAAGAAGATACTGATCAAGATAAAAAAATCACGAAAGATGATACTGGTCCTAAAAAATTTGTTTTAGTTGATGAAACTACAAAACAAGAAATCATTATCGAGGGAACATATCATTTGTCAAATTTGCTTCAGGAATTGGCTTTGTTGAAAGAAAACAAAGTGAATATAGGTGAGGTAGATTTGAGTCGCATACAAGAAAATCCTGTAGAACGTATTTCAAGAAAAATTAGAGAAGATTATTGGAATGAATTGACCAGAACTATTGATAAAAAAGGTTTAGATCAAATTCTTAAGGACGAAAAAACTACTAATGAGATTCCGACACTTTATGTTTCGGCAAAAGACAAGCAAGGAGTAGCGTATTTTCAGGAATTGGAAAAAGAACTTCAAAATTTTAAAGTTGGTATTTTGCCTGAAAATTTTTCGATGGAATATGTGGAGACTTTAAATACAAAACCGGGTATTTTGGCTTTGGCTTTAGAGCAAAAAAAATATAGTTTGGAAGGTGTTCCTTTTGTAGTTCCCGGAGGAAGATTTAATGAGATGTATGGTTGGGACAGCTATTTTATCGGTGTTGGTTTAATAATAGATAATCAACTGGAAAAAGCAATGTCAATTGCTGAAAACTTTAAATATCAAATCATACATTACGGTAAAATTCTTAATGCAAATAGAAGTTATTACTTAACAAGAACCCAGCCACCATTGTATTCTTCGTTGATAATCGAAATTGTAAAAAAGAGAGTTCCAAGTTTAGAATGGCTGAAAAGTCATTTGGGAACAGTGATTTTAGAATACAATACCGTTTGGATGGTTCAAGGAAATAGATTGACGCCAACGGGTTTAAACCGATACAAAGCCGATGGAGTTGGAATGCCATTCGAAGTGGAACCTGGACATTTTGATGATGTACTAGAGTTCTATGCTAAAAAATACAACTTGCCAATTCGAGAATTTGAAAAACAATACTTAAATCGAACTCTTGTTGATGCAGAGCTTGATATGTATTTTGTTCATGATCGTAGCTTGAGAGAAAGTGGACACGATACAACAGACAGACTTATAAATACATGTG
>JBJOQF010000008.1:0-3280 GCA_046050185.1 Bacteroidota bacterium | reverse complement strand
GACAAAAATGATTTGACTTTATGACTGTCACAATTTTCTAAATCGCCTGCTTGTATGGGTTTCCAATAATCGGCTTCCAGTGATTCCGTTATAATAGCTGATGCAATGGTCTTGCCGACATCGGTAGATATTCCTGTAATGAATAGTTTCATAGATTATGGGTTATGGAACACAGATAACACAGATTTTACTGATTATCACAGATTGTTAAAATCTATTTAAGTTTTTTTCTGTCGTTTGTATAAATAAGTCTTTTAAATTCAGGAGTAGTTCCAAAGTTAAGCAACATGCCAATCTCAACCTTAGTAGCTTTGAGATAATTTAAAAGTTGCGCTTGATGCTCATCCATCAAACATTCGCATGCTTTTAGTTCTAATGTTATCAAATCATCAATGATTAAGTCTGCATAATACTCCCCGACAATTTGACTTTTGTAATATACTTTTATTTGTTTTTGAGCTTCTACTTTATACCCTTGGGATTTTAATTCAAAATACATCGCATTTTGATACACTTTCTCAAGAAAGCCATAACCTAATTCATTATAAACTTCATAATAGACTTTCAAAATCGAATCACTCAGACTCTTGTGCAAAAAATTTGTCATAATCAATTTATTAAATTTGTAAATATAACTTTTGAAATTTGTGCAAATCTGTTTAATCTGTCAAATCTGTGTTCCATTCTTAAGTATGCGCTGGCTATACTGAAGAACCTATTAGAATTGTAAAATCAGTGTTCAAAAACAAAAGTACTCAACAATCGTAATACTTCGGAGATTTCTTCTTTTGAATTAAAGCTGTGCAAACAAAATCGCAGTCGTTCCTGCCCTTCGGGAACGGTGGGAGATAAAATAGCTTTTACATCAAACCCTTTTTCCTGCAATTGATTGGCTATGGATTTTACCTTTTCGTTTCCGGGAATAATCGCTGATTGTATGGCTGATTTGCTTCGAACAAATAATTGTTTTAATCCTAATAAATTCTTCTCTTGATTGAAATGAATGATGTTTCCTCGAAGCAGTTCTATATTTTTATTTTCTTTGTCTAAATTGTGGTAGCCCATTAAAATTGTGGCAACCGAATGTGGCGAAAGTCCCGTCGTGTAAATAAAACTTCGGGAAAAATTCACTAAATAATCCCTCAATTCTGGAGCGCCTAAAATCGAGGCACCATGACATCCCAATCCTTTTCCGAAAGTCATAATTCGGGCAAAGACCTGATCTTGTACGTTTAAATCCTGAACTAATCCTTCTCCCTTCTCTCCAAAAACACCCAAAGCATGCGCCTCATCAACAACTAAATAACAATTGTGTTTTTCAGATACTTGTACTAATTCTTCAAGATTTGGTGTGTCTCCATCCATCGAAAAAACTGATTCGGTAACAATATAAATTACTGTATTTTGATTTCGAAAAATTAATCGTTCTAAGTCCTCAAAATCATTGTGATTGAATTTATAGGCTTTGGCATTTGATAATTGAATCCCATCGCGAATGGAAGCGTGACACAATTCGTCATATAAAATCAAATCCCCTTTTTGCGGAAGCGAACTAAAAAATCCAACATTGGCATCATAGCCCGAATTAAAAATTAAAGCCGATTCCGATTTATGAAACTGTGCGATGTAATTTTCAGTTTCTTGATATAGTTTATGGTTTCCGGATAATAATCTGGAACCTGTTGCACCGTTTTGAATATCATTAGTTTCAATTAAATACTGGTGGGTCTTGTGAAAAATGGTTTTTGATTTAGACAATCCTAGATAATCATTGGAAGCAAAATCAATCCCTTTACTGGATAAAGGCAATTGTCGCAAAGCATTATTTTGCTTTCGGTTCACCAATTTAGCGGATAGATTTTTTGGAAATTTTCTCATACTCCACAAAAATAAGCATCTTTTTTGGTTTATATATTTTGTATAATTATTGTTTGATAATTTTTTGAAATCACTAAATTTTTAAGTCATTATTTCTAATTTTTAATTACGTTTTATTATTCTGAAAAATTTAATTCTCAAAAAAACTAACCCTTAATGAAAATTTTCGAAAACGGTTTCGATTCAATATTTTGTTAAAACTATGTTAAAAAAGTATTAAAATTTACATCAAAAAAATTTCCTTATGAAATAGTTTTCTACTTTCGGCGATTATGAAACGAATTGCATCACTTTTCTTATTAGTAACATTGTTTTACAATGTTCTGGGATACTATCTGATGTTTGCCTATCAAAAAGAGCAAGCATGGGTGACTAGTATGGAAAAGGCTCCTGATTCACAGTTACATGTAATAAAATTAAATGCTACTTTATATACTTTCATTGAAGACACTGATTTTGAATATGTAAATGAAGACGTGGTTATTAACAATAAAAGTTACCATATTTTCAAGAAAAGAATTCAAAACAACATTTTAAGTCTGTATTACCTTCGCAATTCACATCAAGATGCAATAGGCAAAGACTTAAAAGATATTGTTGACAATCAATTATTTAATGGCTCTTCTTCAAAAGATACTCCAGTAAAAAAACTCATGAAGTCTTTTCTTCAAGATTATATTCCAAATAATGATTTTTCAGTTGATTTTTCTCAAAAAACAGCTATTAGCTCAACAGCGCCTATCATTACGCCAAACATGGCATTAGATTCCGGATACTTTTCTTTATCGTATTCTCCGCCAGATTTCGTATAATACTTCTTTATTTCTTGTGAAATCTTTCACAGAATCAAGCATTTGCAAAAGCATTATAATTCATGATTGCTTTTAAGCTAAAATGTACATTAATTACAAATATTTAAAATTTTACCGGTTAATAAACACAAACTCTATTTAGCTGTGTTTCTTAAAACTACTCTTTTTTGAGAGTAAAATATTGGTCTATTTACTATTTTAATTTCCAGTTGCATTTTTCTGCTTTCAAAATCAAGACTTAAATTTATTTGCAAATCTCAAAAAGGATTTCTTAGAATCATTTGTTTCAAAGCAATCTTTTATTCATTTTCCTTGTTAAACTAGATGAAATTTTTTGGTTAAAACCAAAAAAAAGTCTTCGATTTTCAAGGATAATAATCTATTAAACATTTGTTTTTAATAATCCCAGTTGCTCTATCGCGAAAGAGTTATTGTTGGTATGTTACAAACTATTAATCATTCCAAAAAACAAACCTTGAAAAATTCAACTTTTATACAGTCCATTTATATTTTTATTATATTCCTTACAATTGCTTTCAATACCCAAAAAACTAACGCTCAGGGCTGTGTGGCTGTGCGCCAAATGGGAG
>JBJOQF010000007.1:0-12357 GCA_046050185.1 Bacteroidota bacterium | reverse complement strand
CATTATTATAGGCAACATAACATTCGTTTGACATAAACCGGCAAAAACAAATACATAAATAGTGGTAAATCACACGAGTTTGATTGCAAAATTTTTCATGGTTATCTCTTTTTATTAAAGTTACACCGCAAATTTTTAAAAATTAATTGATGTATTGCTAATCAATGCATAAATGTTTGATTGTTGCTAAATTAAATGAGCTTATTTTTTGCTTCCAACCTTTTTTTGTAATCTTATTTTGTGGAAAATACTGAATCGGATAATGTCTCTATTAAAGTAATTTACTCTATTAGCCCGTTGTTGAAAACTGTTTAAATATCCTAGTTCTAACGCGAAATTTTTATTGATACCATATTGTAATGTGCCATAAATTCTATTTTGATTAAAGGTGTTTTTCATGGTTTTTTCATCAAAATTAATCATTAACTCATCGTGTACTATTGCTTTTAAAGACTGATTTTCTTTTTTTCAAAAAGTATAATCCCCTTGGATACGGTATCTAAATCTCTAGGAAAAAGTGGTTCCTGATAATAATTCTTGTTTATTGGCATTGTGAATAAATCGTTCTTCTAATTGTAAACGTTGATTTAAAGTAATTTTGTCTACATCTTGTTTCTATGTAATATCTTGTTGTCCTCTATATTCTGGGATGTTAGTTTCAATTTTTGGAAAATTTACATAAACTCTATAAAATTATGGGATAGCTTAAACCTTTTATTCATTTTGGCAACTTATCTGTTTATCCAGAACAATTTTACCCACTACAATTCGGGATGAAGAAAATACAATTTTGAAACGATATGCGATGTTTTCTCTAACGTATAAAATTCAAGATTTTTCAGGAATGAAGAAACTTCGAAGAATTGAAAATAGGAGAGAAGGTTTTAGAGAGAATATGGGAGAAAATAATAGAGAAAATTAAAACAGAATAGATTGAAAAACGTAATCTTTCTGTTTTAGACATAAAAAAATACCTAAAACAACAAGTGCTTTAGGCATTTCTAACTAAATTGAAATATTTATTTTAAACAGATTAAACAACTGTATTTCTCAAAATTCCAATTCCTTCAATCTCTAGTTCTACAACATCACCAGGTTCTAAAGGACGGTGAACTGAAAAATTATTTTCAATCAAACTTCCCCAGCCTACAGTACCGGAACCTAATATATCTCCTGGCATAAGATTTACATTGTTTTCTGAAGCGCGTTCCATCATTTGAGGAAAATTCCAATGAACGGTTTTGTAGTTGCCTTCACAGATTGTTTCGCCATTAATTTTTGAAGTCATTTTGATATCAAAACGACCGTCTGTGGTTTTAGGCATGGCTAAATGTTCCGGATGTGACTCCCTTGAAATACTGCAACGGTATTTTTCAAATTCATCTTTGGTGACAATGCAAGGACCAATGGCATTAGCAAAATCTTTTCCTTTATGTGGTCCAAGAGGCACAGTCATTTCATGTTTTTGGATAGCGCGGGCAGTCCAATCATTAAAAACGGTGTAACCAAAAATATAATCATCGGCATTTTCGGCTTTAATATCTTTTCCTTTTTTACCAATAATAACCGCCATTTCTAATTCGATGTCGAGTTTAGTTTCATTATCAGGGCGAATAATTTTATCTTCAGGTCCATAAATAGCTTGGTGGTTTGTAAAATAAAAAATAGGTATTTCGTACCAAGCAGCTCCAACGGTATGTCCAAATGATTTTGAAGCATTAAGCATGTGCTGTTCAAAACCGATATAGTCTCTAAAACTTCTTGGATTTGGCAAAGGAGCCAAAAGTTTTACTTCGTCTAAAGCATAATGAGGTTTTACATCACCAAGCACTTTTATAATCTTAAAATAGTCTTCGTGATTATCAATGAACGTAAGCATTTCTGTTGGCAATTTTGAATCGGCAAGATTCATATCAACAACTTTATCTTCCTGTAACCAACCAATGCGACTTTCGCCAGCTTTATTTTCGAATGTTATTAGTTTCATTTTGATTTTTTAAATGGGTTGTGTTAGTATCATACATGTTTTTCCCATTGTAGCTCCAATATTGGCCCCTTCTGGTAATGGTTTTCCTTCGAATGTCATTAATTCCCATTCTCCCAGTTTTTCAGAAGCTTCAACTACTATTTTGCAACGGTCGTGTCTGCGTTCCATAAATCTTGAAAAAATAGCCTGCACACCATCTTGTTTTTTGATTTCTTCGGCCAATACTACAGCATCTTCAATAGCCAATGCTGCACCTGAACCTAATTGCGGAATCGTTGCATGGGCTGCATCACCAATAATAACAACATTCCCTTTGTACCATGGCGCCGGAAGATTCAAAGTCTCTAAAGGTCTGTAGTTTACCAGTTTTGGATCGACTACCTGATCAATTAAGTCTTGTATCATTGGAATAGGATATTCTGCCATAAAAGACTGTAGCTTTGGAATCATTTGCTCCTCTGTTATAAAAGGATTATCAGCGCCTTCTGCAGAAACTACAAAGATGTAGCAACTGTCTTCGGTCATAGGAATTATTCCCAATTTACTTTTTTTACCAAAATAGATATATCCTGTATCTAAATCCTTAGGTCTTTTGAAAGCATAACGCCAGTTAGATAACCCCACATAATTTGGTTTTGATTCGCCAAAAATTAAATTTCTAACTTTAGAGTTTATGCCGTCTCCTCCAATCAAAATGTCATAACTTCCTGTAGAACCATCAGAGAAAACAACATCAACACCATCTTCTTTATCTGTAATTGAATCTACAGTAAGTCCCATACGGTATATAGCCCCAACTTCTTTACTTCTTTCGAATAATACTTCGTGTAATACTCTTCTAGAAATTCCATTGTGACTTGGAAATCGTCCAATAGGTGGTGTTCCTGCTTCGGCTATTTGATGGCCTGTTGCAGTACACATTTTTACCATAGGATAGGGCGAACCTCTTCTAATGGCTTCGTCTGCACATCCTAAAGCATCAAGTGCCCTTAATGCGTTTGCTTGTTGAATAATTCCAACACCATACACATCAAATTTTGGTTGAAGTTCTACTATTTCTACTTCAATACCTATTTGTCTAAGAGCAATACTAGCAGATTGACCACCAATGCCCCCACCAACAATTAATACTTTATTTATGGACTTCATAATTTAGTCGTTTTTTGTAATTAAAATCAGTTATTATGACAGGCTTACAGTCTTTTAGCGATCCAATCGTACATGTTAAAAGTCTTGGTGAAATCATCGATTTGGCAATGTTGCGAACCGCTTTCTCCTGTTGGAATTACTTCTAACTTATGCTCACAAGTTAAATGTTTTTCAAGGTTATAAGCGTGTTCAACAAAATTTTGTTTATCATCTTCACCATGAAGTATATAAGTAGGCATTGAAATTTTTTCGGCTACACCGTTTTCAAGTGTAAAACCTTCCAGCCTTTTGCGCGTTTCCGTCATGTCAGGTGCTCCCACGATATGTTGAACAATTTCTGCCAATGGATGACTGTCTGGACGTCCTGCCCAAACATCATAATAAGACCAAACTGCACCGTAAACCATACATACTTTGAAACGCGGTTCAAAAGCAGCACAACGGGCAGCCATGTAACCTCCCATAGAAACGGCTCCAATACCAATACGGTCAACGGCTATTTCTTCTTTTAAATTTTCAATACTCCAATCTAAAACGGCTGTACCTGCTACATTGTAATCATGACGTGTATGGATATTATTTAAGCGCAAAGCAGCTCCCTGACCTGGTCCATCCATTGCCAAAAGCGCAATTCCACGCTCATTTAAATGCTGGCCAATACCAAAATAAAGCTCCTCAGCCAAACTATCCAAACCGCCAAACATAATCATCATTGGCGGGTTTTTTACTCCTGCCGGTTTAAATAAATAGCCCGGTAGAAATGAACCTTCAAAAGGAACTTCAACCTGCAATACTTTTTCATCGAAATATTTAATTGCTTTCAAGAATGCTTCTCTTGCTTTTAAATAAGTAGGTATTTTTTTCTCATGACCAAGATTCATAAAAAACTCAGCCGAACGCAAGTAATTAAAAGCTCTCAGATACGTTCTTCTTGCTGAAATAAAGTTACCATTTTTTTCAAAATCTTCGGCAAGTTCATAAACGGGATTCCCCATTTCTAACCAAGCTTCATTATAGGATTCTCTGTTATTAGGATCTATTTTACTAGCTACTTCTAATATTTCAGCAAATTCCCCACCACCGTAATGCGCTTGTGTTAACGCACGATTCACTTGGTAAGAAGGCATATATTGATTTGGAAAATAGTGCCACATAAGTTTTTTATTTTATAATTTAAATTTAGATTTTTTTTCTTTTTATGATATTTTAAAGTTGAATTTTACAAATGCCGATTAAATGTCAACAGGTTTTGTTTCTAATCCACCTATTTTTCCTTTTGCCATTTCTTCAAAAGGGTTGGTTAATCCCCAGGCATCATTTGGATTGTCTCTTAAATAATGTACATCAGGACCATGGTCAGGAGCAAATATTAATCGAGCACAAGCGTATACTTCTAACAAAATACCAGTATGCGGTTCCATAATATAAAAGAAAAATCCTTCGTCAGCTTTGTGACGGGTAGGAGCTCCCCAAACACTTTTATACCCTTTTTCAGTAAAATAATCTAAAGCCAAAAGCACTTCTTCACGGCTGTCTAAATTATAACAAATGTGATTTGCAATTCCTTGTCCAGGTACTAAGTTAGGGTCTGAAAATACGGCAATATCATGAGATAAATTTGCAGTAGTCCAAAGTCCACCAATAGGAGGGATGTGGTCTTCTATTCTAATTTCATCTGGGTTTTTAAGTCCCATACCCTGCCAGAATTCTTTTTCTTTGGCATATTGATTTTTAGCTACTAGATAAGTAAAGTGGTCTAAACGGCGTACATTGGCACCTATTCTTCTATTACTTGAATATCTGTCTGCATAGATACTTGCTTTTTCTCCTGTTTCTCTTAGCCAATTTACATCCCAAAATACTTCATGTTTATGACCGTCCGGAGATTGAAATTTAAACGCTTTTCCACGACCTAAATCGGCATCAATCCATCCTTTTCCAGCTCCAATTTTTTCCAGGTAGTTAACACATTCATCAAGAGCTTCTTGGCTATCAGCTCTCCAGCCAACAGCTCCCAATCCTTTAGTGTCGGATTGTGTAATTTTTAAAGTGTGAAAAAAATAATCACCCCAAGCTCTAAGATAAACTGAATTATCATCTTTCCCGGTTTGATCCATTCCTACTATATCGGTATAAAATCGTACAGTTTCTTCAAGATTTGTACTCAATAATTCAATATATGCTAATTGTGAAAAATAGTGTGGATTTTTTGCCATTTGTATTTTTATTTATAGTTTTTTTTACATTAAAGATAGCAACAAAAATAAAAATGATTCCTATTTATAAGTGAATCAATTATATTCTATTGCTATTCAAAATCAATTCTTTTTATTTTTTTACGTGCTTAATGTGCTGTTTTTGTATTCTTTTTATGCAAATGCACCGCCATCAACTGCCATAGCGTGTCCTGTTATAAAGGTAGATTGATCAGAACACATCCATAAAGCAACATCAGCTACTTCTTGCGGTTGTCCCATTCTTTTCATTCTTTGTAAGTTTATCGCTGCTTGCAATGCTTCCGGATTGTGCGCCAGTTTTCTTCGGCCTTCCATAATCATTGGCGTTTCAATCGCCGTTGGACAAATAGCATTGATACGAATGTTTTTGGTAGCGTTTTCTATAGCGGCACTTTTTACAATACCAATAACTCCATGCTTCGATGCGGAATACGGAACATTATCAGGTTGTCCCACTAATCCTGCAGCCGAGGATACACATACAATGTTTCCACCACCTTGTTTTAGCATTTCAATCAACTGGTATTTCACACAATACCAAGTTCCCGTTAAGTTGATATTAATTTGTTGCAACCAGGCATCTTCAGGATATTCATGTGTTGGTAACGAAAGTGTTCCTGCTATTCCTGCTGAATTTACGGCACAATCTAATCGTCCGAATGTGGCAACTGTTTGTTTTACTAAGTTTTCTACTTCCAATCTTTTAGAAATGTCACACTTTACAAATATTGCTTCATGTCCTAAATCAGCAATTTCTTGAACCACAAGCGCTCCAGCTTGTTCATTTACATCCGAAACGACTACTTTGGCTCCTTCTTTTGCAAAAGAAATAGCGGTTGCTTTACCTATTCCTGATGAAGCACCAGTTACTAAACATACTTTGTTTTCAAATCTTTTCATCTTATTTATTTTTATAAAAGCTCAATTCAATACCACTACCAATAGGCAGCAATACCGTATCAAATGCTTGGGTTTCTTGTATTCTATTTTTATAAATGGTTGTTTCTTGTATGGAATGAGCCGGGTATATCATATTATCACTAAGTACCCATGCAGATGGATTTAGTTTTGGATAAAACAAATCAAAACAAGGCAAGTATAATTCTTTCCAAATATCCACTAATACAAAATCAAATTTTTCAGTTGCGTTTGCAATATTTTCGAGTGCATCTCCTACTCGCCAATCCACAAAATCTGAAAGTCCTGCTTCCTCAATTTTTTGTTTGGCGTACTTTGCTTTTTCAATATTATTTTCTAATGTAATAACGCGTCCTCCATTAGCTCTTGCTGCTTCGGCAAGCCAAATAGTTGAGTAACCATACGAAGTGCCTATTTCTAAAATTATCTTTGATTGTGCAGATTTAATAAGGGTGTTAACGAAAATTGCTGTTTCTAAACCAACAGATAACAAAAATTCATCTCGACGCTTCATCCCTTCTTCTAAAGGTAGCGATTTCATAAGAATAGATTCTGTTTCTATTCGTTGATGATATGTTTTTAAAACGGTTTCTATTTTAGTATCAAATGATATCATTGTAATTATTTTTTATAAAAAAGCAGTTAATTCCCATCGCTAATTGTTGTTCCACCATCAATGATAATATTTTGACCGCTGATGAACCCGCCAGCTTTTGAAGCCAATAAGAGCGCCATTCCGGCTACTTCTTCTACTTTTCCAATTCTGCGTAATGGAGTCAGTAAAATTCTTTTTTTCATAACTTCGGGATTTTGTGTCATTGGTTTTGCAAATTCTGTATCAATAATACCAGGCGAAATAGCATTTACCCGTATATTATCAGGTCCAAATTCTACTGCAAGATTGCGTGCTAATTGTGCTAAACCTGCTTTTGAAATACCATATAATCCCAAATTCTTATTGCCTCTTACACTGGATAAACTCGCCAGATAAATAATAGCCCCATCTTTTTGAGCTTGCATGTTTGGGATTATTTTTTGGGTTAAGTAAATGGCATTTTCTAAATTAATTTGCATTGTTTTTTCAAATTTTTCTGAATTAATATCCAAAAAAGAACCAGGTATCGCTATGCCAACGCAATTCACTAAAATAGCTATAGTGCCTACTTTTTCTTCACATTTAAAAAGTAACGTATCTATTGCTTCTTTTTTTGAAACATCACAAGGAATGGCGAGTGCGTTTATTCCTTTATTTTTAAATTCTGTTTGAGTTGCAATACACCCTTTTTCATCATTGCTGGAAATGATAACTGTAGCCCCGTGTAGGCCTATGATTTCAGCAATTGCTTTTCCCATACCGCTTGTTGAACCGGTTACTAAAGCGACTTTCCCTGTTAAATCGAATAGATTTTTCATGCCTTTTTTTGTTTTAAAACGTATTGCATACTAAAGCTAATACCACTTAATATAATCATAGTTACAACCATAGGAATTGCGCTCCCATTTTGAAAATAGCTAAGTATTGCTGTAACTAATGCACTCAATGCCATTTGTGTCACACCCATAATTGCATTGGCACTGCCTATATTTTCCGTAAAAGGACGAATGGTTATCGCCATAGTATTGGGAGAAATTAACGATAAAAACAACATGAAAAAACACATTCCTATCAGAAGATGCGCTACTGTCAAGGAGTAAATGGCGGTATATAATAAGTAGCAACAAACTAACAATTGCATTCCTACTGCCCAAAATGCAATGTCATAGCTACTAAATTTCCGTAATAATACTCTATTAAACTGACTGCCTACAATCATGCAGGTAGCAGTACTGGCGAATATCCACCCAAATTGCTGTTTGCTAATTCCTAAAATTCCAATAAATAATAAAGAAGAGCTTGAAATCCAACTAAATAATACTGCTGACGCCAATGCGGTAATAATAGCGTAGCCGATATATCCTTTTGTCAGGATTACTTTTTTATAATTTTCTAGTATCGCTTTTGGTTTTAACGAATAGTTGGCATCTGCTTCTTTCACATGGGGGAGAAAAAAATGCAGTGCGACTAATAAAATCAACGCCATTATTGCCAAAAAGATAAAAATACCTCTCCAATCAGAAAATAGCAGAATAAAACCTCCTAAAGTGGGAGCAATAATAGGGGCAATTCCCATAATTAGGGAAAGCATAGAAAACATGGAAGCAATCTTTTCAACTGGAAATACATCTCTCACAATCGCTCTACTTCCTACTGAGCATACGCTGATACTAATGGCTTGAAAAAAACGGAAAGTACATAAAACAATAATATTTCCAGTCATAGCACATCCTAAAGAAGTCAGGAAAAAAAAGATTAATGCAATTAGCATCGGATTTTTACGTCCAAAACGATCCAATAGCGGTCCATTAAAAAATTGACCTACACAAGCTCCCGCAAAAAAAGTACTCATGGAAAGTGTAATCATTCCAATATTTGTACCTAAATTTCCGGCCATTGCAGGAAACGCAGGCAAATATAAATCAGTGGAAAAAGGCATCAACCCATTCAAACAGCCCAATACAATAATCAGGGATTTTATATTAATTTCTTTAGTTTTTGTCATTTAAGTTTATTTCCAATGAATCATTTTTTGTTTCATTTCACTACACAAAAAGTACTCGGATTGACGATTTAATAATTACACACAGCGTCTTTAGTAATGAATTTTAATGTTGCATACATTCAGGAAGTGGTATTCCGTTAATCTCGTATGGTTTTGCCTCAATGAGTACAAAAACAATTCTGCATACTTCAGTTTCACTTGGATTTTTCCATTTGTGTATTGTACCGCGTTGAATTATAATTTCTCCGGCGCCAATTCTCTTCGAAATGTTATTTTCTAATTCAAGTTCGATTTCACCGCTAATTATAATTCCATAATCTATGCTGTCCGTTCGGTGAAGCGGGGAGGAAGCTCCCGGTAACATATCTACAATACGAATCACCGATCCTCCTTTTAGAGTAGTACCAGCATCTCTTTTGGCACCATCAGTTTCATCATTACAATCAGCAGGAACAGTAGCTGTTGTCCACAATGTAGACATAGCAGCATCGCCAGTTGGGATAATAACGGTTTCAAATTTTTCGTCGGAAGTAAATACAGCAGTGCCTTCGTGAGTATGACCGGTTACAATTCTTCTAATTGGTAAATTCATTTTGCTTTTAATTTTAATTTTAATTTTTTTTGTCTTCGATTGGAGTTGACTTTAGCTTTTTCATAAAATCACTGAAAGCGGGTCTAAACTCACTAAAAAGTTCATTTTCTCTATTTTTTAGCATCACTTCACTAAACAATTTTAGACCAATGGCAAATTCAGCAGCTTGGTTTTCAGTCTGAAAAAGATTTCTTTGTTTCATTCTTTCAACAATGGTGAAAATGTTATCATGATTGTCAAATTCTAATTCTATTGGTGGATAGATTGTATCATCTACTTTTGCTGTCGCCAACAATTCTAATTTCAATTTGTATTTATTTGTTCTTTTTTCCATTTTTTTAATTTTATAAAGGTTGATTCTCCTTAAAATGTAATTATTTAATTTTTCTGCAAGGTGTTTTTTGCCTTGAAAGTATTAAGTTTAAAAACCATATTTTTTCTGCCAATTCTAAATTCATACGATGTAAAAATTCTGTAAATCATATTATTATAATAATCATTATAGTGCTTTATAAGCGAAATTATCAAAATCTGCCACTGTCTTTGATTGGGTATTGTTTCCTGTGGCATACAAACCAATATATACTCCCGTAAAACCTCCGGCTGTTTCCGTGCTGAGGTATTTCGTTTCTACTTTTCCTAAAGTGGTTGCAGCATCATTTCCTTGTGCAAAACCGAATTCATACAATTCAGGTGTCCCGGAAACAATCAGTTTTACGGTGCCTTTTCTTAAAGGGACCCGTTTTTCAATGGCTTTAATTTTACCAATGTTGTATGCTAAAACTAACTCACGTTCTTTTCCTATTTTTCGAATAAATAGTTTGTAATGGTGTAACTTGTCTTTATACAGGGTGATTCCTGCTTCTTCATTGTCAGTAATGGGATTAAAATCAACTGTAGTAGTGGTATTAAAATTAAAGTGTTGTTGTCTTCTGCCTACAAAGGTCACTCCTGGATTTTCACTCAATGATTTTTCACTTCCATACAATCTTAAATACCCTTTGCGATCGGTCAACGAGTAGTTTTTAAGTATTGGATTATTGATGTAATTCCACGTGAATCCCAATTTATTTCCCAAAAAATCATCATTTTGGTCGTAGTTTATAATTTTCACTGCCCCGGGAAGTTTATCTGTTTTCACATCCAAAGAAATGGAACCGTTACCATTTACAATTGGCCATTCGTTAGGATTCCAAACTACAGGAACTAAAAAAGTTTCTCTTCCCAAAATTTGATGACTGTCTAGAGGTCTAAAACCCAATGCTGCCATAAACCAAGAACCATCATTAGTTTGAACTAAATCAGCATGGCCTGTACCTTGAATCGGATTGTTTTCTTCATTCGAATTGGCATGTGTTAGGATAGGATTTGCTGGATTTGATTCATAAGTTCCCCAAATGTTTTTGCTTCTTGCAATGGTAACTTTGTGGCCATATTCTGTTCCGCCTTCGGCAATCATTAAATAATAAAAGTCATCTTTTTTATATAAATGTGGCCCTTCAGGATATTTTCCGCCTGTTCCTTTCCAAATCGTTACGGGTTCCGAAAGTAGTTTTCCAGTTGTAACAGCTATTTCTGACATCACAATCCGATTTTTTACAGGCCCCCAATTTTGTGCAGACGTAACATAAACTTTACCATTGTCATCAAAAAACAAGCTAGGGTCAATACCCGGAGTTTCAATCCAAATAGGATTCGACCAAGGTCCAGCAGGATTTTTGGCTGTTACATAAAAATTTCCTTTATCGGTAATATTAGTGGTTATCATATAAAATAAGCCATTATGGTATCGGATAGTAGGTGCGAAAATGCCCAATGTTGTTTCTGCTTTCGCTAATGGCAATTGTTCTTCTCTATCCAAAACATAGCCAATTTGTTCCCAGTTCACTAAATTGGTACTGTGAAAAATAGGAACTCCAGGAAAATAACCAAAGCTACTATTCACCATATAATAATCATCTTGTACCTTACAGATACTTGGGTCTGGATAAAATCCTGGGAGAATAGGATTTTGATAAGTCACTTGGCCATAAATGACTACTTGAATTAACAATAAAAGTAGTGTTGGGATTAATTTGGTTTTAGTAGGACTCATTTTTTTCAATGTATTGCTTAGTGTAATTAGTAACTCAGTCCATCCCCAAATTGGAATAGTCCATATCCTTTAGGTTTTAAATAACCGGGAACATCCGATTGGTTTTCTAAAACAGCTTTTGTTGAAACGGGTGTGGTAAAAGGCATTTTTCCAGAAGGATTGAATAATCCACTAACAATGTCGAGCAAGGCTTCTTGTGTTGTTCCAAATGTAGCCAGAACGGTTTTAAGATTTCCATTGTCAATTTCGTCAATTATCCACGGACTGGTATAATTTATAACGGCTATAGTGGGTTTACTTTGGGTAATTTCATTTACATGAACAATATCAATTTTATTTTTGGATAAACTCAATTCAATCGGACTGCCGGTGGCACTAAAAAGACTCCCTGAATTTGGGATTAACCAAAGTAAAACTACATCTGCCGCTTCTTTTGAATCAACAAATTCCAAATTAGGATATTGGATGTTTGGGTTGTTTACAGCAAAAGGACTTTTGGATTTTCCGTTATCATAATAGGTTTCAAAATATATTTTTGTTTTTTTGGAAATAGGTAAAAGATGGGAATCATTTCGCAGTAACACAATTGATTTTCTCAAAGCTAGATCTGCTTTTTTCTTAAATTCAGTATTTCCAACTATTGTAATGGCTTCATCAGTATTTACATAAGGGTTTTCAAACAGACCCAATTCAAATTTTTCTCTTAAAAGTCTTGTTATGGATTCGTTGATTCGGTTTTCAGAAACGAGTCCTTTTTTTACGGTTTCCAATAATAAAGT
>JBJOQF010000006.1:0-15301 GCA_046050185.1 Bacteroidota bacterium | reverse complement strand
AACAATGATTTCAATGATATTCATTTCAAATTAGTCGGCATAAAAGGAACTTTAAAAGTAGTAGGAAAACAAGATTTAAAAATTCCAAAACAAGGGATGGATGGTGGAACTTTATTCATTGAAATCAATCAAAATTTATTGGACAGTGATAAAACAAAATTAAAAATTGATGTCTATAACGGTACTGAAAAAATTGAAACAAGTACAACTAGTTTTTTAAGTCCGCGAAGTTTTGATTAGAAAATTGAATTTAGGATTAAATATATTAAATAAAACAGCATGAAATTTAATTGGGGAACTGGAATCGTGATTGCATTTGGTCTGTTTATGACCTTTATTTTATATTTCGTTTTCAAAGTACAATCGGATTCAAGATATGATAATGAGTTGGTTGTAGAAGAATATTACAAGCATGATGTTCATTTTGAGGATGAGATGATACGAATTCAAAGCGCACATAATTTGGCTAAAAAGCCTCTAATAACTACTACTTCAGATGGGGTTACAATAGTATTTCCGGATGTATTTGTTCCAAAAAAAATTAAAGGAAAAGTGTCTCTTTACAGACCGTCTACTAAAAAATTAGATTTTGAAATTCCAATTTTGCTATCTAATCCTACTTTGCTCATACCTAAAAAAAGTTTGGCAGGCGGTCGTTGGGACATTAATATGGAATGGCAATATGAAGGTAAATCCTATTTGACCAAAGAAACGATATATATTAATTAGTAATAAAGTCAAAAGTCATGAAGTCAATGTTTGACTATAAGACTTTCGACATTAGAAAAAAAAATGCTTTACACGGCTTTCCTTTTCGGTTTAATAAGTAGTTTTCACTGCATAGGAATGTGCGGGCCTATTGCTATGATGTTACCTGTGGATAGAACTAATCAGGCTAAAAAAGTCATCCAAATTATCATTTATCATTTAGGAAGATTAATGGCGTATGCCACCATTGGATTTATTTTTGGTTTGGTTGGAAAAGGTTTTTTTATGGCCGGTTTACAACAGAAATTATCCATATTCATTGGTGTAGCCATGATAATCATTATTTTAACTCCGGATAAACTATTTGCTAAATATAATTTTTCAAAACCAGTTTTTAAAATAATCTCTAAAATTAAAACGATTTTAGGAAGTCAATTTAAAAACAAGAGTTACAAATCACTATTTACTATTGGTTTACTCAACGGATTTTTACCTTGCGGAATGGTTTATGTTGCTTTATTTGGTGCCATCGCGATGCAAAGTGAAAGTCTTGGTGTTTTGTATATGATTTTATTTGGATTAGGAACTGTTCCTATGATGAGTTGTGTAGTTTATATTAATTCATTTTTAACCGTTCCCATTCGAAACAGTATCCAAAAAGCAATTCCTTATGTTGCCGTAGTTATAGGTGTATTATTTATCCTGAGAGGATTGGGATTAGGAATTCCTTATATTTCTCCATCCAATATGAGTTTGTTTGTACAGGCAAATCCTAATTGTCATTAATTTTTAATTCCTCGTATATAAATAAAAGCACGCCATTAAGCGTGCTTTTATATTTTTAAATAGTAATAGTCACTAAATTGTCATCGAAAATAATTCAGTTTCTGGAGCTTTTCTTTTTAAACGCAAATCAAATGCCATACAAATATTGCGAATATAAGGTTTTCCTTTTTCTGTAACCTGAATCGAATGGTCATATATGATAACTAATCCGTCTTGTTCCATTTCTTTTAACTGAATTAAAACTTCAGGAATTTCATTAAAATAACCTTCGTTTTTTTGCCAGGAAGTTTCAAATAGACACATTAAATTCAGGATGTGTTTTCGTATGATGAGGTCTTCATCAGTCAATAAATGGCCTCTGAAAACAGGTAATTTATTCCATTCTAATAGTTGATAATAATCTTCCAGATTCTTTACATTTTGGGCAAAACTATACCAACTGTCACTTATGGAAGAAACACCCAAACTAATCATTAATTGAGTTTTTGAGGAACTGTATCCCATAAAATTGCGATGCAATTTTCCGTTTAGAAAAGCGTCATATAAACGGTCTGTTTTCAAAGCAAAATGATCCATTCCTATTTCATGGTATCCATTTTCGTATAATAATTTTTTGCCAGTTTCATACAGCATTCGCTTTTTATTATCTTTTGGAATGTCTTCATCATTGAAACCGCGTTGTCCGTTCCCTTTAATCCAAGGAACATGTGCGTAACTATAAAATGCCAATCGATCTGGCTGTAAAGATTTTGTTTTCTCAATAGTATCTATTATATCTTCAATTTCCTGAAACGGTAATCCAAAAATAATATCATGACCAATAGAAGTATAACCAATTTCTCTGGCCCAAAAAGTAACTTTTGCCACATTGTGAAAAGGTTGTTCTCTATGAATTGCTTTTTGAACTTTTTCAGAATAATCCTGAACACCAAAACTGACTCTACGAAAACCTAAATCATAGAGTTTTTGCAAATGTTCATGCGTTGTATTGTTGGGGTGCCCTTCAAAACTAAATTCATACTCTTTTGCTTTATTAGCATGGGAGAAGATTCCGTTTATTAAATCCTCCAGATTTTTTGTAGAGAAAAATGTAGGAGTTCCACCGCCTAGATGAATTTCTTTGATGGTTGGTTTTTCTCCAAGAATTTTACAATATAAAGTCCATTCTTTTAAAACGGCATCTAAATAAGGGTTTTCAACAGCATGGTTTTTTGTAATACGCTTATTACAACCACAAAAAGTACATAAACTTTCACAAAAAGGCAAATGGATGTACAAACTGATTCCTTCGGAACTATTGCTGGTCGTAAATGATTTTTTTAAAGTTCTGATCCAAATTTCATCCGAAAAATTAGTTTCATCCCAGTAAGGAACCGTTGGATAACTGGTATATCTGGGACCTGGAACATTGTATTTTTGAATTAGAGAATTTTTCATGATAAAGTCATTTTGCATAACCAAAAGTAGCATTACTCCTAAAAAATTAAAATGATAATTATCATATCGTTACTTTATTTTCATAAAAAAACCTCGCCCTATTTAAGAACGAGGTTTGTGATTTTAAGTATTGAAAATTATTCTATTTTCAAATTTCTCAATTGTTTTAGTTTTTCTTTCCAAACATCAAGACTTTCTTTATGGATAGCGATGTTTTTACGAACTTCTAATACAATGGAATTTTCTTTTTTAGCATTTCTGGTATTGGTGAAAAACTGAATGTTATTCTCTAATTGGAAAATTTCATTCTGAACTTCCTCAATTTTACGCATCAGAAATATCTTTTCGTTATCCAGTTTACGGGTGTCATTACTTTCTGATAAATTGTCCATTCTATTGGCAAAACGGATCATATCAGTGTCTTTTTTACTCAAACTTAATTTTTCAAAAAGGGCGTCCAGTATTTTATTGAATTTACCTTCAATATGTCTTCTTGGGAAAGGCACTTTTCCAAAGTTTTTCCAAGTTTCAATATGTAATTTTATAGCATCTAAATCAGTTTTATGATCACCGGTCAATTGGAATTCTCTTAACGTTTCTAAATAGGCTTTTTTATTATCAAAAGCTTCTACTTCCTCGCTATTTTCTTCATTTTTTTGCTCTTTTAATTTGTCAAAATAATGATTGCAGGCATCTTTAAATTCTTTCCAGATTTTATCCGAATATTTTCGTGGTACATGACCTATTTGTTTCCACTCATCTTGAATTTGTTTCATGATAGGCGTAGTAGCAGCAAAATCAAGACTTTCCTGTAATTCTTTGGCTTTAGCGACAAGTGCCGTTTTCTTGCTTAAATTATCATTTTGATCTTTCTTAATGTCTTTGTAAAATGAATTTTTGAAAGAATTAAAATTTCTGACAGCAGTTTTAAAACTGGCCCAAGTTTCCTCATTCACATCCGATGGTACTTTTCCGGCAGAGAAAAAAGCAGTTCTTAAAGCTTCAATTTTTTCTATTTGTGCCAGCCATTGCGAATGAGCATTTACTTTCTCAGTAGCTAAAACTTCAATTTTTGCGATAATTTCTTTTTTCTTTTCTAAATTTTCGAGTTCTGTTCCTCTTTGATTTTCAAACAAAATTTCGCGTTTATCATGCATTTGCTTAGTCAAATCACTAAACTTGTTCCAAATCGCATCACGGTGTTCTCTTGAAACAGGTCCAATATCTTCTTTCCAGATTCTATGTAAATCCTGTAATTCTCGAAACGCTTTATTGACATCAGCTTCTTTTACCAATTCTTCAACACGCGCAACAATCTTCTGTTTTTGTTCTAGATTATGTTTGAAATCCAAGTCTCTTGCTTCTCGGTCAAGATGTAAATAGTCATAAAAATTTTCGACATGAAAATGGAAATTATTCCAAACGTGATTGTATTTATCTTTCGGAATTGGCCCTGCATTTTTCCATCGTTCCCTTAAATCATTAAAATGTTTTAAGGTGTCTTTGATGTTTTCCTGCGGATTAATTAACTCTTTCAATTCCTCAACAATAGCCAAACGATTTTCTAAATTGGTTTTTAGATTCGATTGTAAACTCTTGAAATGTGTATTTTTAGTATCTCTAAAAAGAGAATAATATTTGTCAAATTGTGTTTTTAATGGAGAATGGTATTGAAATTCCTCATTTGAATCTTGATTTTCAGCAAGGAATTCTTCTTTTTTCTCTTCAAGAAGATGATTGTATTTCGCCAAGAATGCTTTTTTAATTTCTTCAATATGATCCTTTACAGACATCACTTTTTCATTGGCAACTAAATTCTTCAGTTCTTCTACCAGCTCTTCAAGAGACAATGTATCATAATCCTGCATAGGAATATCGTGACGTTCTTTCAGGGTATCATCTTCGCTTTCTTCAGCATTAGCCTCCGTAATTGCGTTCAATACCGATTGGTTTTCAGTTTCTATAGTAGGTTCATCATGTGCTAACTCTTCCTCAGTAAGGGTTACAACATTTTCGTCAATAGAATGAACAGCTACGTTATTGTTACTTTCGTCGATTGTTTCCGTTTCCATAATACTATCTGATTGATTTAATTCAAATGAATTATTCTCTAAACTTCCATCTGCTTCAAGCAGGTTATCATTCTTTTCTTCTAACATTTTTTCAATGTGTAAGGTTTTTATTTTTTATCGAACACGAAAGATAGTGAAGGAGCATCAAAATACAAAATAATTCCTTTATTTATAGTCGTTTTATGTTAAAACATTGTTTTTTTTGAAGCAATTTCCTGCTATTTTCTCGGCCTTTTTTATTCACTAAAAAAGCGATAAAAAAAGACGTTGCTACAAACGAAGTTCACTGAACTCCCGTAAAATAAAGCTAAGAGAAGTAATCAGGGTTGTCGTTTTAGGATTTAATGGGGTTTTGTATTCAGTATAACCCGAAATTCAAAACAAAAAACCACTCTTTTCGAGTGGCCTTTTTACTTACATGTATGTGTGTACGAAAAATGAAGTTTTGTGGTTATTTATTCCAAATCTTCCATGCTTTTTCTGCTTGAAAAATAAGCATGTCTAAACCATTTTTGATTTGTGCTCCTTGTTGTTTTGCTTTTTTAAGGAATTGCGTTTCAGCAGGATTGTAAATCAAATCATAGGCAATATGCTTATCCGTGAAAAACTCATAGGGAATTAACGGAAATGCATCCACATTAGGGCTTGTTCCTACCGGAGTAGAGTTAATTATGATTTGATAATTGTCAAATGTTGTCGCGTTGATTCTGCTGTAATCGATAGCATTTTCTTTGGCTTCTCTGGAAACAAAAGTATATGGAATATTTAGTTCATCCAGAGCAAAAGCAACCCCTTTTGAAGCGCCTCCTGTTCCTAAAATCAAGGCTTTTTTATGGTGTGGCTGTAATAAAGGTTCTAATGATTTTTTGAAACCGTAATAGTCTGTATTGTAGCCTTTCAGTTTTCCTTTTTTGGTAATTTTAATCGTATTTACAGCGCCAATTTGTGCTGCGTTTTTAGATAATTTATCCAGAAATGGAATTACTGTTTCCTTGTACGGAATTGTAACATTCAGTCCTTTTAAATTCGAAGTGTTTTTTATTATCTCAGGAAAAGAGGCTATTTCAGGAATATCAAAATTTTCATAGGTACAACCTGCGAAGTTTTCGTTATTAAATTTATTGGTAAAATATCCTTTTGAAAAGGAATAATTAATGTTTCGTCCTAATAACCCAAAGCGTTTTCTAACTATGTCAACCATTATTTTTTATGTTTTGCTATGTAATTTTGTACCATTTTCTTTGTCCAAACAACAGGGAATAAATCTTCTAAAATAATATAGTTGTCAAAATTTAATCGCAAAGCATTGCTCAAATGGAATTTTGCTTTAGTGTTTTGTCCAATCATAAAATACAATCCGGCTAAACGGTATTCTATTTCATTCTCTTCAGGGAAATATTCAGAAGCTTGTAATAAAGTTTGAATAGCACTTTCGAATTCTCCTAAAAATTGCAGGATATCTACCCAGAATAACCAAGTGTCTAATCCGTAATCGCCAAATTCTACTGCTTTTCTATATCCAAATTCAGCTTCTTCAAAAAAGTTCATTTGTTTGTTAATAGTCGCATATCTTTTCCAATATAAGCGATTTTGGTTGTCAATTGCTAATGCTTTGTTGACAAAAAATAATGCTTTTTGGTAATTTTTTTGACGTACATAAAAGTCAGTAATGGCAATCCAGCCTTTGTCTAAAAGTGGATCTTCATGAACAGTTTGATTAAAATATGTTAATGCTAAAACTTTGTTGCCTAATTTTTCGTAGCATTTTCCCATTCGAAGTAAAGCATACGAAGTAGCGTCGTCTAATTCAATGGTTCTGGTATAACTTTCAATAGCTTCGGCATATTTTTTTAAACGCTCGTAAGCTTTTGCTTTTTCCATGAAGGCACCAAGGAACTCATCGTCAATCAAAGTAGCATAATCAAAGGCGCGAATCGCATTTTCATATTCTTTTACACCATAATACAAACGACCTAGTTGATGCCAGGCGATTTCACTATAGGGATTCTTGTCAATGTATTTATTCAAATAGGCGATTGCCTCTTGGTTTTGATCTAAAAATTCAAAACAATACACAACGTTGTATAATGCAGATTGGTCTTCCAGATCTTCTTCCAGACATTTGATAAAGCTTTCTTTGGCCATTTCCAGATTGTCCATAAAAAGATATTCCATGCCTATTAAATTATAGACATCGGCATAATCATCAGTGTATTGTAATGCTATTTTCAACATTTCTACGGCCTTTTCGTGCTGGTCTCTTTTAGAACAGATATTGGCTTTTTGAATGTAAATTTCTTCATTGGTTGGTTCAATGGCGTACAACTCATTCAATAGCTTTTCAGCTAATTCGAGTTTGTCATCATAGACTAACATTTCTACTTGGACCAGTTTTAGTCCGGTAGATTTTGGATGTTGTTCCAATGCCAGTTTGAGTGCTTTTTTTGCCAAGGCGGCCTTACCCATATCGAGATAATGAAGAATAATTTCTTCAAATTCTTCGGAGTCAAAAAAGAGAACTTTGTTGGTTTTCAACATGGACTCAAATTTAGACAATGATAAGTTATAGTCTTCTTCTTCGTTGCTTAATTGCATACTGTGTGTTTTTAATTTGGCCTAAATAAATTTAGGGAATCGTGCTTGTACTGAGAGAGGAAGTTAGAATTGTTGTGAACAATTTAATTAACAAAAAGGCTTTGGTTTAAACGGATGCCATAGCCCTGATAAGAGTGGAAATCCTTTTACTTTTTTCTTTATAAAAGTAAAAGATTATAACGGATAGCAGGACAAAGCTCCTGATTTTAATAATTGTTTTGATTGTCTTTATGATCTGTAATCAGTGTCGCTATTGCTGCAATCAAAAATTGTTAATCATCATTCTTCAATCATCATTTCATTCATTACTTCAAGCATGATGCTACAACCTTCACGTATTTCTTCTTCAGAAATGGTAAGTGGAGGTGTTATTCTAATGGCGCATCCTTCAAATAATAACCAAAATAAAATGAGTCCTTTGTCTTGACATTTGAGAATCACTTCGTTTGTTATATCGGCACTTTTTGTCATTGCGGCCAGCATTAATCCTTTTCCTCTTATTTCTACTATCAAAGGATGTACCAAAAGTGTTCTGAATAGCTTTTCTTTCTCCATTGCTTCGGCCATGAGATTGGTCTCAGTAATTTCCTGCAAAGTCGCCAAACAGGCTGACGCAATGACAGGGTGACCTCCAAAAGTCGTGATATGACCCAGTTTAGGATTATTGCTCAACAAATCCATCATGGCTGATGAAGCTGTAAAAGCGCCCACTGGCATGCCACCACCCATTCCTTTTCCCATAACGACAATATCAGGAACGACATCGTAATTTTGGAATCCAAAAAGTTTTCCTGTTCTCCCAAAACCTGGCTGGATTTCGTCGAGAATCATAATGGCGCCCACTTCAGTGCAGCGTTGGCGTACTTTTTTAAGAAAATCATTGTGTGGCTGAATAAATCCAGCTCCACCTTGAATGGTTTCCAGAATAATTCCTGCAGTTTTGGTCGTTATTTTTTGTAAATCTTCTTCGTTGTTGAATGTGATAAAATCAACATCAGGAATTAAAGGGCGAAAAATTCTTTTGCGTTCTTCAAATCCCATGACGCTCATAGAGCCCATAGTATTTCCGTGATAGGCATTGTGGCACGAAATCAATTGGCTTCTTCCCGTGGTTCGTCGGGCGAGTTTTAAGGCACCTTCAATGGCTTCGGTTCCTGAATTGACTAAATAGGTTTTGTCTAAAGGAGCGGGCAGGAGTGAGGCTAATAGTTTGCAATACTGAACTGCGGGACTTTGAGAGTATTCCCCATAGACCATTACGTGTGAATATTTGTCTAATTGATCTTTGATGGCTTGATTGACTCTAGGGTGTTGGTGTCCTAATGCGCAAGCGGAAACTCCGGCTACAAAATCTAAGTATTTTTTAGTATTGGAATCGTAAATGTATGAACCTACCGCATGCGATACTTCCATGCCCAATGGGTAAGGAGATGTTTGCGCTTGGTATTTTATGAAATCGGTATTCACTGAATTTTGTTTAATCGTTTAATTGTTTATTTGAGAGAACTGTAATCTGAAAACGAACCAATGATTACTTACTTTTCCCTTTCTTCTTATCATAGTTCAATGTTTCTTTTCGGATTTTCATTGGAACATTTTTCTTTGCTTCGTCGGCTTTAGTGGCTTTGGCTATTTTATCGTTGTCTTCATTTTCTTCAGGAGGGAAAATGTCGTCTTTGGATTTTATTCTTTCATCGCCACGCCAGACTAAACCTCTAAGTTTTCGTGCATTTTCAGGTAAATCTTTTTCGGGATAAATATCACCGTCCACTTGCTTAAAAAAGGTGATGGTTTCTATTGTTTTTTTGTCAAAAATAATATTGATTTTACTACTCACATTTTTGTTGATTCCAATGAGTTCTTTGTCATCATTCCGCATATAATAAATGACTTCCGTATTTTTTATGATATCCACATCGTGCAATTTTCCTTTCTCAAATTTTCCAAAGAGATTTTGTCCTTTTACCTGATTATAGCCCGTTCCCAGCGTATCTTTCGAGACCAGAAAAGTATTATTGAGGACTTTGAGTGAATCAAGTTGTTTAGTGGTGTTGTTTCCAATAAGATGCATGATGTCACCGGTAATTTGGTTTTCATCATTCCAAAGTATTGGGTTTCCTATTAGTTTTGTTAAGGCTATTTTAGAACTCGAATGTATCGAATCGCATTTACCGCTCATGTCTGTTTTATAAAAGCGAACATTGTTGAAAGCTCGAATAATTCGGTTTCCTTCTTTACCGGTAACCATTAATTTTTTACCATGAATGTAAACCGAGTCGTTTTCTACAAAGTTTACCGCCACAGCCCTTTTGGTTACAAACATAGAATCCTGTTTTTTATATATTTCGGCGTAATTTCCTTTGACGATTCCGCGATTGATGGAATCTGTTATTTTTACATTCCGAGTTGCCGATGCAAATTCTTTGTTTCTGTCATAATACAAACTGTCTCCTTTTATAACCCGGTCATCGTATTTGATATAGGATTTGTTGAGGAAATGAGCCAGATTTTTTTTGGTGTCATAAAACCCTTTTTCAGTATAAATATAATTAGCCTTACTGGTAATTGTGGAAGGTCCTAAAAGATAGGAATGCCCTGAATTACTGAAATAATCCAAATGATTTGTTTTTATTACATACGTTGGATTTGTAATAGTAACTGCCGTTAGAAATTGGAATTTTTTTTCAGAGACATAGTATTTTCCTGATTTACTTTTTAAAGTATTATCCTTATTTACGATTGTTCCGGGTGAATTATAAAATACTTCCTGTGTATTTCTGTCAAAGTTTATAGTATCTGTAGCCAATGTTGCATCCGGAGAACTCATTACTGCATCTCCAGTAGCAAATGCTTTTTTTACATTGCCGTTATATTCAGCATATTTACTGTTTAAAAATAAAGTATCTCCTTGAACTAATTGTACATTTCCAAAAGCCTTAATGTAATTTTCCTTTTGGAAATAATAGGCTTTATTACAGGTCAAAACTACTCCATCATGATTTACACGTACATTTCCTGTAAGTAAAAAAGCATCTGGTATTTCAACTTGATTTACATCTGCAAAATCTGAATGTTCAACAATAATTTTTTTTGGAGCTTGTGCCAAAACCAAATTAGTACAAAGTAAGAGTAAACAACAACGAATGAAAAATAGCAGTTTCTTCAATGGATTTAATTTTTGTCAAATTTATGAAAAAGGAGACAATCCTAATCCATATTAGGATTTATTTATAATTCCATAAAATAGTATTAAAAAATAATTCTGTTTACTTTTAACGGTTTCGATAAATAGTGCCACTCTTTCGTTGTAATATATTTTTTAAAAAGAGATTTATTTTAATTTAAAATGATAGCACCTTCCTTATTCTAAAATAGATTAAATTTAAAAATTGATATCTTATTTGATTTTGAATATCAAAAAAGATAGAAATCAGCATAAATAATTTTGTATGAAAAAAAAAATAACTATTGTTGCAGGAATAAGCTTGTTGTATTTTGCAACGGCTTGTAAAACGAAAGATTTAAAAATGAACGCAGCACAGAAAGAGACCGTCTCAAATAAAAAAGAAGTTGTATATCAGGTTTTTACTCGGTTATTCGGAAATAAAAACACCAATAACAAACCTTGGGGAACTATTGAAGAAAATGGAGTAGGAAAATTTAGCGATTTTACTGATATTGCATTACAAGAAATAAAGGATTTAGGAGTTACTTATATTTGGTACACCGGAGTTCCACATCATGCTTTGATACATGATTATACTGCAATTGGAATTTCCAATGATGATCCTGAAGTTGTAAAAGGCAGAGCAGGTTCTCCTTATGCCGTAAAAGATTATTACAATGTAAATCCGGATTTAGCGGTTAATCCAGCGAATCGTTTGCAAGAATTTGAGGCATTAATTGCAAGAACGCACAAAGCGGGATTAAAGGTTATTATTGATATAGTTCCTAATCATATTGCGCGCAAATATGAAGGGAAGAATAATCCGAAAGGTGTTACTGATTTTGGTGCCAATGATGATGTAACTGTTGAATATAAAAGAGATAATAATTTTTATTATATCCCAAATACTCACTTTGAAGTTCCTGATACGGATAAGCCATTGAATGGAGAAGAGAATCCGCTTGTTGATGGAAAATTTGAAGAGTATCCTGCAAAATGGACTGGTAACGGTTCTCGTATGGCAAGACCTGATCGTAACGATTGGTATGAAACGGTAAGAGTAAATTACGGAATTCGTCCTGATGGGTCGAAAGATTTCACAGAACTTCCTGCTGGTTTTGATTCAAAATCATACAAAGAACATTTCGATTTTTGGAAATCAAAAGACGTTCCGGATTCTTGGAAAAAATTCAAAGATATTGCCTTATATTGGACTGCCAAAGGGGTTGATGGCTTTAGATATGACATGGCCGAAATGGTTCCTTATGAGTTCTGGAGTTATATGAATTCAGCTATTAAAGTTAAAAATCCAAATGCTTTTTTATTAGCAGAAGTTTATAATCCAAATGAATATAGAAATTATATTCGCTTGGGTAAAATGGATTATTTATACGATAAGGTAGAAACCTATGATAAGTTGAAAGATATAATTCAAGGAAAATCGTTGCCTGACGGATTATCTAACATACAAAATGGTATGGCAGATATTGAGCATCATATGTTGCATTTTCTGGACAATCATGATGAACAACGTTTAGCAAGCCCTGAATTTGCAGGAACAGCCGAAAAAGGGAAACCTTTAATGGTGGTTTCAACCACAATAAGTACTTCACCTACAATGATTTATTTTGGTCAGGAAGTAGGAGAAGCAGCAAATGAAAATGCAGGTTTCGGTACGCATTCCAGAACTTCAATTTTTGATTATATAGGAGTTCCTAATCATCAGCGCTGGATGAACGGAGGGAAATTTGACGGAGGTCAATTAACCCAAAGTGAAAAAGACTTACGTGATTTTTATAAAAGATTACTGAATTTTTCTTTGAACAGTTCAGCCTTGATGGGGAAATACCAAGAAATTCAATGGGTTAATCGCCATGAAACTCAAGGTTACGATTCAGGGATTTACGCTTTCACCCGTTGGTCTGATACTCAAAAATTAATAATAGTCACTAATTTCTCTTGGCTTACGACAAGTAATTTTGAATTAAAGATTCCTTCGGATATTATTCAAAAATGGAATTTGAAAGATGGAAATTATACGTTAACGGATCAGTTGTATAATAATAGTTTCATTCAATTGCAGGTTTTAAATGGTGAAGGGAAAGCCAAAATTGAAATCGCTCCATCTGAATCGTTTATTTATCAATTATAGAAATAAATAGCTCATATCATAGTTAGTTTTATTATAATTTTGAAATGAAGAGGAACAATGTTTTTAAAACAAAAAAATGCTGATAGAAACCATCAGCATTTTTTATTGAAATTTTAGAATATTATTTTTTTATAGCTGCATCATAATTCTCAGCCACTTTTTTCCAATTGATTACGTTAAAAAAAGCATCAATATAATTTTTTCTTTTGTATTGATAATCCAAATAATAAGCGTGTTCCCAAACATCTAAAGCTAATATTGGAGTTCCGGGAATAATTGCATTTTTCATCAAAGGATTATCTTGATTTTGAGTACTGGTCACTTGTAGTTTCCCAGAATTATCAACTACAAGCCATACCCAACCGGAACCAAATTGTTTAGTAGCTTCATCTTTGAATAAATTAACAAAATTTTCAAATGAACCAAAATCAGTTGCAATGACTTCGGCTAAAATATCTGTGGGTTTACCACCAGCTTTAGGACCCATAATTTGCCAGTATAATGTATGATTGTAATAACCACCGGCATTGTTTCTGGTATTGGCATCATTCAAATCTAATTTTGCCAATACTTCCTCAATAGTTAAGTTTTCTAACTCGGTTCCAGTTACTGCTTTGTTCAAGTTATTAGTATAGGTTAAATAATGTTTAGAATAGTGCATTTCCAGTGTAACTGTCGAAATGTTTGGTACCAAAGCATCGTAATTATAAGGTAATTTTTCTAGTTGAAAAGCACCTTCATCAGCTTTTACATCATCAGGAATTCCTACTGCTATTTTTTCTTGAGCGGTTGGAAGAGGGACCTCCACAACTTCAGTGAATTTTTTGTCATTGCATGAGAGTAAAAGAGTTACTAATACTAAACAAGGAATATAAAAATTAAAATTTTTCATGAGTAATATTATTTTTGCACAATTGAATTGATGATTTCAATATATTGTTCTTTAGCTTCATCTGCTGTAAGATGACTTATTTGCATCCAGGCATTTGTTTTGAAAGCATCTCTTAAATGGTAATTTGAGGTTTGTTTTAGATCTAAAGTTCCCAAAGTAGCCTGTTTATAAAAAGCATAAAGCCTTAGCTGAACATCTTGTGGTAAGGATGCTTGGGTCATTTCGGAAGCTATTTCAACGGCTTCTTGAAATCGGATATCTAAATCTTTTTCAATCATTATTTTTTTGTAGCAATAATTGTTTTTCCTCCAATTGCTTTTTGATTAAGAACTACATTTATAGGTGTTCCTAAAGGTAAAAAGATATCGACTCTTGAACCAAATTTTATGAAACCGGCATCAGTTCCCTGAATAACCTGCATTCCTTCTTCGGCATAGTTTACAATTCTTCGGGCTAAAGCTCCAGCTATTTGTCGGTATAGAACTTCGCCGAATGTTTTATTTTCGATTACTACTGTTGTTCTTTCGTTTTCTTCGCTTGCTTTTGGATGCCATGCCACTAAGAATTTCCCAGGATGGTATTTACTGAATTTTACAATTCCGCTTAGTCCATAACGCGTTACATGCACATTTATTGGAGACATGAAAATTGAAATTTGCAAACGTTTGTCTTTAAAATATTCTCCTTCATATACTTCTTCAATAACAACCACTTTTCCATCAACAGGAGCAAGTATTACATTATCATTAAGTACTGCAGTTCTTTTTGGATTTCTGAAGAACTGTAAAATGATAATTAAAAGTAATAGAGCACTTAATTGAATTAGCATTTTAAGCCAATTGGTGTCAATAAATTTATCGGACAATAAAACAACAACGGCTGTAAAAAAAGTGCCTAATAAAATTGACGGGGTTCCTTCTTTATGAAACATAGTTTAAGATTTGGTAAAATAAAAATATAATTGGTGCTACAAATATAACACTATCTAATCGATCTAGAATGCCTCCATGGCCTGGCATGATACTTCCGCTGTCTTTTACGCCAGCTACACGTTTGAATTTAGATTCAATTAAATCTCCGATGGTACCAACAATTCCAACAATAACAGCAATTGTAGTCCAAATTAAGATGGATCGGTCGCTAAATTCAGGATTGGCTCTGATATAGTATTTTGATATTAAATAACCCGCTAAAACGGCAAAAACGATTCCGCCTAAGAATCCTTCTATTGTTTTTTTAGGGGAGATTTTTTCGAATAATTTGTTTCGGCCTATAGATTTTCCAACAATGTAGGCAAAGGTGTCATTAGTCCATAATAAGATAAATAATCCGATTATAATTTTAGGATTATAGTCGTTAACTCCAAATGAAATTTTTGTAATGAATATAAATGGTAGTATAATGTACCCTAATAAATACAGGTATTTTGATGAAGTACTTATTTTTTGAATATTGTCATAAAATAAGAAAAGGATACATTTTATTGATACTAC
>JBJOQF010000005.1:0-7287 GCA_046050185.1 Bacteroidota bacterium | reverse complement strand
GAAGGAACAGGAACAATCGATCTAGATATGATTTCCCTATTTCCAGAAGACACTTGGAAAAACAGAAAAAATGGTTTACGTAAAGACATCGTACAATTACTTTATGACATGAAACCAGGATTTTTAAGATTTCCCGGAGGATGTATTGTAGAAGGAAGAACTTTAGCGCAACGTTACCAATGGAAAAAAACTGTAGGTTCTGTAGAAAATAGAGAAACATTAATCAATCGTTGGAACACAGAATTCACCCACAAACCAGCACCTGATTATTTTCAGACTTTTGGGTTAGGATTTTTTGAATATTTTCAACTTTCCGAAGATCTTGGAGCACAACCATTACCTATTTTAAGTTGCGGAATGGCATGTCAATTCAATACTGCCGAATTAGTTCCAATGCAAGAGTTAGATCCTTACGTGCAAGATGCTTTAGATTTAATTGAATTTGCTAATGGTGGAATTGAAACTCCTTGGGGAAGAATCCGTTCTGAAATGGGGCATCCAAAACCTTTTAATTTAAAACTTATTGGTGTTGGAAATGAGCAATGGGGTCCTGATTACATCGAAAGATTTAAAGTATTTGAAAAAGCCATAAAGTCAAAATATCCAAAAATGACTATCGTTTCAGGTGCAGGTCCATTTCCAGAAGGTGATTATTTTGAATATGGTATGCAAGAACTTAAAAAGTTAAATGCTGAAATCGTAGACGAACACTATTATAAAAATCCACAATGGTTTAGAGAAAATGCTACTCGTTACGACAGTTACGATCGAAAAGGGCCAAAAGTTTTTGCAGGAGAATATGCTGCTCAAAGTGTAGCAATTGCTAGTCCTGATAACAAAAATAATTGGGAATGTGCATTCTCTGAAGCTGCTTTTATGACTGGTTTAGAAAGAAACGCCGAGGTAGTCAATCTAACTTCTTATGCCCCATTGATGGCTCATGAAGAAGCTTGGCAATGGACACCGGATTTACTTTGGTTCAATAATTTAGAAGCGTATGGTTCAGCTAACTATTATGTACAAAAATTATTCGCAACCAATAGAGGAACTGATTTAATAGCCATTACCAAAGACGGAAAACCTGTAACTGGACAAAATAGTCTTTTTGCTTCAGCGGTGAAAGATGTAAACACCAATGAAGTAATTGTAAAATTAGTAAACACAGCTGCTACAGCACAAGAGGTAAATGTAGATTTAAAAGGAAGCAAATTAGCATCTAAAGGAACTATTATAACACTTAAAAGTCCAAACTTACAAGATGAAAATTCTTTTGCTAATCCTAAAAAAATAAGCCCAACTGAAAGCGAATTTAAGTTGAAAGGAGCCAAAGCGCAAACAAGCCTTCCAGCCTATTCTGTGACTGTTATAAAATTAAAATTGAAATAATCGCAACAGAATAAATATGAAATACAATTTTATTATTTATTATATTCATAAACAGTTCTTTTAATATTGTTTTAATAAAAATTACGAAGTTAAACTAACTTAAGTGTTTTTTATACACTTATAAAATAAATATATTTATATTTGCATTTATCTTAAAAAGATTTTAGAATGAAAAATTACGTTATAGGATTAGACTATGGAACAGATTCTGTTCGTGCGATACTAATAGATACTGAAAACGGGCAGGAATTGGCATCAAATGTTTGTCACTACAAGCGTTGGAAAAATAAAGAATATTGTAACGCATCTATAAATCAGTTTCGTCAACACCCTTTAGATCATATCGAAGGATTAGAAACCACCATAAAATATGTAGTCGAAAACAGCAATGTAGACCCTTCCCTTATAAGAAGCATTTGCATCGACACAACAGGTTCTTCACCAGTACCAGTTACTGAAGACGGAACGCCATTAGCTTTGACAAAAGGTTTTGAGAACAATCCTAATGCTATGATGGTATTATGGAAAGATCATACTTCTATAAATGAAGCAAACGAAATCAATGAACTTGCCGCTAATTGGGGTGGGGAAAATTTCACAAAATATGTTGGAGGAATTTATTCTTCAGAATGGTTTTGGGCAAAAATTTTACACATAGCTAAACAAGATGAAGCCGTAAAAAATGCGGCTTATACTTGGATGGAACATTGTGATTTAATGACGTATTTATTGATTGATAATAAAGATTTAAAATCGTTTAAAAGAAGTAGATGTGCAGCTGGTCATAAAGCGATGTGGCATGAAGACTGGAATGGTTTACCGCCAGAAGAATTTCTAGGGAAACTACACCCCTATCTTGCGGCACTTCGCGGAAGATTATACGATGAAACCTATACATCAGATCTAGTAGCAGGAAATTTAAGCTCAGAATGGGCTGCCAGATTAGGGCTTACTACAAATACTGTTATCGCTGTTGGAACATTTGATGCACACTCAGGTGCTGTTGGAGCAAAAATAGAAGAACATACATTGGTTCGTGTTATGGGAACCTCAACTTGTGATATTATTATTGCTTCGGAAGAGGCAATAGGGACTAAATCAGTACGTGGAATCTGCGGACAAGTTGATGGATCAGTAATTCCGGGTTTTATTGGTCTTGAAGCTGGTCAATCCGCTTTTGGAGATTTATTGGCTTGGTATAAAGAATTACTACTATGGCCAACAGATCATTTATTAGCTACTTCTACTCTTTTGACAGAAGCCCAAAAAGAGCAACTTAAAGAAGAAATCAGCGATAATTTAATTATAAAATTAACGGCCGAAGCAGAGAAAATTCCATTATCCGAAAGTGTTCCAATAGCTTTAGATTGGATCAACGGAAGAAGAACTCCAGATGCAAATCAGGAAATAAAAAGTGCTATTTCTAATTTATCCTTAGGCACAAAAGCTCCTCATTTATTCAAATCGCTAGTTAACGCTATCTGTTTTGGTTCTAAGAAAATAGTAGACCGTTTTGAAGAAGAAGGTGTGAAAATTAACAGTGTCATTGGAATTGGTGGTGTAGCGAGAAAATCACCTTTTATCATGCAAACTTTGGCTAATGTTTTGAACAAGCCTATTAAAATTGCAGCTTCAGACCAAACACCAGCATTAGGTGCCGCTATCTATGCAGCAGTTGCCGCCGGAATTTATCCAAATGTAATTGAAGCCAGTCAAAAAATGGGAAGTGATTTTGATGGAGAATATTTTCCTCAATTAGACAAAGTTGCAGCCTACAACAAGTTGTTGTTAGCGTATGACCAATTAAGCTCTTTTGCTGATCCATCTCTTAAAAAACTACAACAGGAACACTATGTATAAAGATTTAAAACAAGAATGCTACGAAGCAAATATGCAATTGAATGCATTAAATCTAGTAGTATATACTTTTGGAAATGTAAGCGCAGTAGATAGAAAAAATGGTGTTTTTGCCATAAAACCTAGTGGTGTTCCTTACGAAGATTTAAAACCGGAAGATATAGTTATTGTAGATTTTGACAACAACATTATCGAAGGCACTATGCGTCCTTCATCGGATACAAAAACACATGCTTATTTATATAAAAACTGGCCAAACATTGGCGGTGTGGCACATACTCATGCTACTTATTCTGTAGCTTGGGCGCAATCACAAAGAGATATTCCAATATTTGGAACCACCCATGCCGATCACTTAACATCTGATATTCCTTGTGCGGCTCCAATGAGTGATGCGCTTATCGAAGGAAATTACGAACACAATACAGGAATTCAAATTTTAGATTGTTTCAAAGAAAAAAACCTTTCTTACGAAGAAGTCGAAATGGTTCTGATAGGCAATCACGGTCCTTTTGCGTGGGGGGCAACCGCTGCGAAAGCGGTTTATAATAGTAAAGTTTTAGAAGTAGTGGCTGAAATGGCTCACTTAACATTACTAATTAACCCTAATGCGCCAAGACTAAAAGATTCATTAATAAAAAAACATTACGAACGTAAGCACGGAAAAGATTCGTATTACGGACAGTAAAAAAATGTTTCAGGTTTCAAATTTTCTTTGTTTCAATTTGTTGGAACCTGAACTTGAAACTTGAAACAAAAAAACCTGAAACAAAAAATAATAATAATTCAAATTTTCAGATTCTGACAACCTGAAACTTGAAACAAAAAATAACAAAAAATATGATAGATATATCTCAAAAGGAAATTTGGTTTGTAGTAGGAAGCCAAGAATTATACGGTGAGGAAACACTTAAAAAAGTAGCAGAACATTCACAATACATTGCAAAAGGTTTAGATGCTTCATCACATATACCCGTGAAAATCGTGTATAAAGATGTAGTAAAGTCTCCAACTCAAATTACAAATGTATGTTTAGAAGCTAATTCGAACAAAAATTGTATCGGTATTGTGGCTTGGATGCATACTTTTTCTCCTGCTAAAATGTGGATTGGCGGTTTGAGTATTCTTAAAAAACCGTTGTGTCACTTACATACGCAATTCAACGCTGAAATTCCATGGGCTTCTATAGATATGGACTTTATGAACTTAAATCAATCAGCTCATGGAGATAGAGAATTTGGTTTTATCATGTCTAGAATGCGTAAAAAACGCAAAGTGGTTGTAGGACATTGGGAAGACGAACGTGTTCAAAAAAAATTAGGCATTTGGTCCAGAGTAGTTTTAGGTTGGGATGAATTCCAAAATCTAAAAGTTGCCAGAATAGGAGACAATATGCGTGAAGTTGCAGTTACCGAAGGAGATAAAGTCGAAGCCCAAATCCGTTTTGGTTTTTCGGTAAATGGTTTCGACTCTTCGGATATAACTAAAAAAATTGATGAAATTTCTGATGCTGATACCAGTAAATTAGTTGAAATATATGAAGCCTCATATAATTTGGCTCCAGCCCTTCAAAAAGGTGGAGAAAAAAGAGATTCATTAGTAGAAGCTGCCAAAATAGAATTAGGATTAAGAGCATTCCTTGAAGAAGGTGGTTTCAAAGCGTTTACAGATACTTTTGAAAATCTTGGTTCATTAAAACAACTTCCTGGAATTGCAGTACAACGCCTTATGGCTGACGGATATGGTTTTGGAGGTGAAGGCGACTGGAAAACAGCGGCGATGCTTAGAGCGATGAAAGTAATGAATGTAGGTCTTGAAAGCCAAGGTGGAACTTCTTTCATGGAAGATTATACGTACCATTTTACACCTGAAAAATCGTATGTTTTAGGTTCTCACATGCTAGAAATTTGCTCTTCTATTGCTGATGGAAAAGCATCTTGTGAAATACATCCGTTAGGAATTGGAGGAAAAGAAGACCCTGTTCGTTTAGTATTTAATGTTGCTGCAGGAAATGCAATTAATGCTTCATTAGTTGATATGGGTAACCGTTTCCGATTAATCGTAAACGAAGTAGAAGCAGTAGCTCCTATAGCTGATTTACCTAAACTTCCCGTTGCACGCGTGTTATGGGATTGTAAGCCTAACTTAGATATCGCAGCAACATCATGGATATTAGCAGGTGGTGCGCATCATACGGTTTACAGCCAAGTAATTACAACGGAATATATGGAAGATTTTGCCGATATTGCCGGAATAGAATTGCTTGTTATTGATGAGAAAACTACCATCAGAGACTTTAAGGATAAAATTAATGCCAATGAAGCCTATTACCATTTGTTTCAGCATGGCCTATAATAACCCGAAGTCGAAAGTCTGAAAGTCGAAAGTTTCAAAGATGGAAATTATAGTTCTATTCTATAAAATTTTACTATAATTTCTGACTTTAGGACTTTAAAAACTTTTGATTTTTGACTTAGATAATAACTAAAAAAACGAGTAATTATGAATGTATTAAAACGTTGTATTTATGGAATTTCCATAATAAGTTTAGCGAGTATGAATGTTCAATGTAAAGGCGATAAAAAAGTGGAAGAAACGGCTAAAGAAACAAAAGCTGCAGAAATGGTAACTATTGAAAAATCTGCATACGGAACTACTCCAAAAGGCGAAAAAATTGACAGTTACACCCTGAAAAACCAAAAAGGAATGGAAGTAAACATCATTACTTATGGTGGTATTATTTCTTCTTTAAAAGTACCTAACAAAGCTGGAGTTTCAGAAGAAGTTGTTATCGGTTTTAATTCCTTGGAACAATACATGAAGCCCAATCCTTACTTTGGAGCCCTTATCGGAAGATACGGCAACCGAATTGCAAAAGGTAAATTTACTTTGGACGGAAAAGAATATTCTTTAGCCATCAATAACGAACCAAATGCCCTGCATGGTGGACCGGAAGGTTTCCACAGAGTCGTTTGGACTGCCGCTGAAGCAAAAGGTGGAGACAGCGCATCCTTGAAATTGAAATATGTAAGCAAAGACATGGAAGAAGGATATCCAGGAAACTTAACTGTTTTTGTAACTTACACACTACAAAACGACAATTCTTTAGATGTACTTTATGAAGCGACTACAGACAAGAAAACGATTGTGAATTTGACTCAACATTCGTATTTCAACTTATCCGCAGATTTTTCTAAACCTATTTTAGACGAACAAATCACAATCGATGCGGATAAATTAGTTCCAGTAGATGCGACATTAATACCTACAGGTAAATTGACAGATGTAACGAATACACCTTTCGATTTTAGAAAACCTAAAGCTATTGGAAAAGACATCGAAGCCAAAGACGATCAATTGAAAAAAGGATTGGGTTATGACCATTGTTGGGTACTAAACAATCAAGACAAAGGAGAACGTTTTGCAGCTTCAGCTTATGATGCAGGAAGCGGAAGATTGCTTGAAGTATATACTGATCAACCAGGAATTCAATTTTACACAGGGAATTTCTTAGACGGAACACTACCTATGAGAAATGGCGGAACATACGCACACAGAACTGGTTTTTGTTTAGAAACACAACATTATCCAGATTCTCCAAACCAAAAAGATTTCCCGACTACGGTTCTAAACCCAGGAGAAAATTACAAAACGAAAACTACTTTTAAGTTTTCGGTTAGAAAATAGTTTAAATAAGTTTATTAGTTTTAGTTCTCTAAAAACCTCGAAAGTTGTGATTTCGAGGTTTTTTTTGTTAACCTAAATATCATATTCTTTTTTATATTTGATAGATTGCACAATGGAAATAAGTCAACAGAAATATCATCCCCAGTTAAAACCGCCACTAGACATTATAAAAAATCAAAAATGAATGAAAATTATTTAGTCTTCAGAAAGTATCCAACTTTAGAACAAATCAAAGAGCTAGAAAGTTTATTAAATCAGAATAATATTGCTACACAGATAGCAGATAATATTCCATCTGTAGATTCTTCATTTTCAGGAAGTACTTTACAAAATCAATATGAAATAAAAATACAGTTA
>JBJOQF010000004.1:0-4593 GCA_046050185.1 Bacteroidota bacterium | reverse complement strand
CTATAAGTCAGATTTTTTGTTGTTTTTTCCATTTCGTTAGCTTTTACTTTTTTTTACATTACAAGAAGTCCTGATTGCTCAGATATGCAGTAAATATCTTGTGTTAGATAGTGCAGAATTTCATTCTTTGCTCATTTTAATATGCAACTAAAACACCTGATTGATAGCGAACTGACGCAGTAAATCTAATAAAATTACTCCTAATTCAGAATCTAATTCCGTATAATTTCTTGTGGAACTAAAATAATACTCTTCGGGTGGAGTCACAGTTTTGTCCTTTACAGGATTGTTATGAATGTAATTTATTTTTTGTTTTATAAACCAATTACTTTTTTGTCCATAAAAAATCCGTCTTGTTGAAACGAGACGGATTTTGGTGTTTTTAAATCGTATTCAAAAAATGTAATCAAATGAAATATTTGCCCAAAAAAGATTGTTTATTATTTTTTCTTGGCTGCAGGCATCATTGAATTCATCTTTTTTTGCATCATTGGTTTCATCTCGGTCACAATTAATTTGATTGTGGTAGTTCCAACGTTTTTGGCCATGTGAGTTACCGTCGGCATATATAGAGCGGTTCCTGCTTTGATATCCATACTACTTGCTGATTTGCCTTTTTCGGTTATTTCTATCTTTCCGCTAGTTAAGGCATAGATGGTATGGTTAGGATGACTGTGCCATGCAGCTGTCGTTCCCGGCTTGAATTCAACTTCCATTACTCTTACTTTGTCGTTTTCAAGCAGTACTTTTTTATACACATTTGATGATGCTTTCATTGGGTCTTGTGCATACAAACTCGCTCCCTGCAATAGGATTAATCCGAAGAGTAGCGTCATTAAAATCATTTTGATTGTTTTCATCTTTTTTAAATTTAAATTTTTAGTTGTTTTAATTTAATTTTTTCTACTTGTTTGGCTTTTTGGTTTTGCCTGTTTTATAAGTAGTCAATGCTTTTGTGTTTTATTTTTGTTGTGAGTCGGCTTAACAAGAAGTATTTAACTGAATTATCAATATTCTTGTTTGTCCGTAACTGCTTGTAGTTTTTAAAACCTTCTTGTAATTGGTTTAGATTTGCTATAAGCTTTGGCGTACTTATTCATTCGTTTTTCGAATAGTGAGACACAATGTATGTGTCATTTTTACGAGGCTACTAATTTACAAAAAAAATGGATTGAATATTAAATAAAATATTTTTTAATTAGTTAATTATTTGATATTTAGAGTTTTACTTATTTTTTTAAAATTTAATGCATAAAAAAACCGTTTTTGCCTTGTTCCAAAGAAAGAGGTAAAAACGGATTTAGGATTTCAATTCTTAATAATGGAATACACTTAAAAATTAGCGGATTGACGCTGAGAATTAAAGTTACAATCGTATTTGTTGAGCATTAAAAATGTTGTTTTTAAAGTAGAAAGCATCATTTTTTTGATATTTATTTGGTACTGTATTTGCTTTTTAGTTCAACAAGTTTCTAGTTTTTGCAAAATGTTGGGAAGTCTTTTTCACCGACACCATAGACAACATCATTTAATTTATTTTCACGGGAAGATTTATCAATAATTTCCCAACTATCTATTGTTTCCACAAAGTTTAATGGGGATTTAAAAGCGATATCGAATTTTAAATGAGATATGGTATTGATATAGCCATTAGTATCTGTTATTGACCAATTTCCTTTATAAGTATTAGTTCCGTCTGAGGCAGTTAATTGGTTGTTTTCCTCAAAACTAAAATGAACCACTTTGAAATCAATTTTTTCATTGGGACTGGAATCACAATAAAGGTCTATTTTCAAAGTTCCGTCAGTAACAATAATAGTAACACTGTTTTGGTTATCTATAGGAGCTACACCATTTGAAAGATAGCCGGTCTTTAAATCATGCGTGTTTGGAGCGCAAGCAGAATTAATTTTAATAATTATTAATACCGGCTTTAAACTGAATTGTCTTAGTGTTTTCATGGCAAATGAATTAAATTATTAAATTTTAACATTTCACTACATAAAAATATACAATACAATCAAATTTACGAATTTATATTAATTTATTTGTTAAAATATTAAAAATAATTCAAGTAAAATTATTTTTTTTAATCGCTTCAGAAGCATAAAAAAATCCGATTTGCTTTCACAAATCGGATTAATAAATGGGATATAAAAAATCGTTAATCTACGATCTAAAATCTATAAATGTATTACTTCACCATACGCATCAGCCACGGCTTCCATAACAGCTTCACTCATTGTTGGGTGAGGGTGAATTGATTTTAGGATTTCGTGTCCTGTAGTTTCCAGTTTACGTGCTACAACCGCCTCAGCAATCATATCTGTAACTCCAGCCCCAATCATGTGACAACCCAACCATTCACCATATTTAGCATCAAATATTACTTTTACAAAACCATCCGGAGTTCCGGCGGCTTTCGCTTTTCCTGAAGCTGAGAATGGGAATTTACCAATTTTCAATTCGTAACCTTTTTCTTTAGCTTGTTTTTCAGTCAAACCTACTGAAGCAATTTCAGGAGTGGCATAGGTACAGCCCGGTACGTTTCCGTAATCTATAGGTTCTACGTGAAGCCCTGCGATTTTCTCTACACAGTTGATTCCTTCAGCAGAAGCAACGTGTGCTAATGCTTGCCCCGGTGTAACATCACCAATTGCGTAATATCCAGGAATGTTGGTTTGGTTGTATGCGTTAACTAATATTTTATCTCTGTCAGTAGCAATACCAACTTCTTCTAAACCTATATTTTCAATATTAGTTTTGATTCCAACAGCCGAAAGTAAAATGTCAGCTTCCAGAACTTCTTCTCCTTTTGCTGTTTTCACAAATGCTTTAACACCTGCTCCAGTGGTATCAATTCGTTCTACTGATGAGTTAGTCATGATTTTGATTCCTGCTTTTTTCAAAGAACGCTCCATTTGTTTTGAAATGTCTTCGTCTTCTACAGGGACTACATTTGGCATGAATTCTACAATGGTAACATCAGTTCCCATAGAATTATAGAAATGTGCAAATTCTATTCCAATTGCTCCTGAACCTACAATAATCATAGATTTAGGTTGTGTAGGCAAAGTCATTGCTTGTCTGTAACCAATTACTTTTACGCCATCCTGTGGTAAGTTTGGCAATTCACGAGAACGTGCTCCAGTTGCAACAATGATATGGTCAGCATCGTATTCAGTAACTTTATTATCTTTGTCAGTAACATCAACTTTTTTTCCTGGTTTTAGTTTTCCAAAACCATCAATCACGTCGATTTTATTTTTTTTCATTAAGAATTGAACTCCTTTACTCATTCCGTCAGCAACAGAACGACTGCGTTGTACAACAGCAGGGAAGTCTTTGTCAAATGATGAAACAGTCAATCCGTAATCAGAAGCGTGTTTTAGATAATCAAAAACCTGAGCTGATTTTAGTAACGCTTTTGTTGGGATACAACCCCAGTTCAAGCATACTCCGCCTAAATTTTCTTTTTCGATTACGGCTACTTTAAAACCTAATTGTGAGGCTCTGATAGCGGTAACATATCCTCCAGGACCACTTCCTAAAACTATAATATCGTATTTCATTGTTATAAGTTTATCTAAAATTAATTCAGCGAATTTAAGGATTTATTCTGTTTTGAGAAAGTTTCAAACGAATAAAGTAGCAAACTAACAAATTTTTAAAAAACACCTTTGTTTTAAACAAACTGCAGTAGTATAAATCCAGATTTGCCATTTTTTAGTCACGAATTCATAAGTCTTTTAGGAAACTAATACCTTTTTTTCAACTGCAAAAATCACACTCCTATCATCAAAACCCAACACCTAAAAAACTAATTAGCCACTGAAAATTGCGAATCGTACAAGTTCTTGTAATACCCACTTTCACGGTTGATTAATTCCTGATGTGTACCTTGTTCCACAATTAATCCTTTATCCATTACCACGATTTTATCAGCATTGACAATAGTTGCAAGTCTATGTGCTATTACAATCGAAGTTCGACCTTTAGTAATGGTTTCTGTAGCACGTTGAATCAATTCTTCGGAATAGGTGTCTATAGATGAAGTGGCTTCATCCAAAATCAAAATACTCGGATTACTCACATACGCTCTCAAAAAAGCAATTAATTGGCGTTGTCCTGACGAAAGCATAACACCACGTTCTTTAACATCAAAATCATAATCATCAGGTAAACTCATAATAAAATCGTGAACGCCAATTTTTTTGGCTGCAGCCAAAACCTGCTCTCTGCTTATGGCTGGATTATTCAAGGTAATGTTGTTGAAAATCGTATCGGCAAAAAGGAAAACATCCTGCAAAACCACCGCAATTTGTGTACGCAATGAACTTAAAGTATAATGCTCTATTTTGTGACTGTCAATGTAAATAGAACCGCTGTTGATTTCATAAAAGCGATTTAACAAATTGATAATTGTTGATTTCCCTGCTCCAGTAGAACCTACAATGGCAATGGTTTGTCCTGCATTTACTTCAAGGTCAATTCCTTTTATCACATCTTCTTCAGGAATATAGCCAAAACGAACGTTTTCAAATTTTATATCTCCCTTGAAAATGGGTGCTTCAATCGTTCCGGTATCTTGTA
>JBJOQF010000003.1:0-11890 GCA_046050185.1 Bacteroidota bacterium | reverse complement strand
TCTGATTATTTAGATTTTTTCCAACAATCTTCTACGTGATCGTTGACCATTCCTGTGGCTTGCATGTGCGCATAAATTACGGTAGAACCTACAAATTTGAACCCGCGTTTTTTCAAATCTTTACTGATAGCGTCAGAAAGTGGAGTGGTGGCAGGAACTTCTTTTAGGTTTTTCCGATTGTTATTTATTGGTTTTCCTCCTGTAAATCCCCAAATGTATTTGGAAAAACTACCCAATTCCTCCTGTATTTTTATGAAAGCAACCGCATTTGAAACTGCTGCACGAATTTTTAATTGATTGCGAATAATACCTGCGTTATGAAGTAACTCTTGGATTTTATCTTCGGTATAAAGAGCAACTTTTTTATAGTCAAAATCATCAAAAGCTAATTTGAAGTTTTCTCTTTTTTTTAGGATTGTTATCCAGCTTAACCCCGCTTGAAAGGTTTCCAAGATTAGAAATTCAAATAATTTTTGGTCGTCATAAACGGGAACACCCCATTCTTCATCGTGGTATTTTTCGTAAATATCAATACCAACACACCATTTACATCTTGTTTTTTCGTCCATAATTTATTCTGTTTCTTCTGATAAATATTTTTTTATTAAATGATGTCCTAAATAAATTAATGGTGTCAATAAAATTGCAATTCCTAATTTAAAGGTATAGCCGATTATTGCAGAACTTAAAAAAGTATCAAAATTGATTTTTCCGGGCAACCAAAATGCAATTCCTAATACAATAAAGGAATCGAATAATTGAGAAATCACAGTAGAGCCAGTTGTTCGAAGCCATATTTTTCGTTCTCCTGTTTTGTTTTTGAAAAACCAAAAAACAGTTACGTCAATCAATTGGGAAATTAAAAAAGCGATAATACTACCGGCAATAATCCACATACTTTGACCAAATACGGCATAAAATTGAGAATCATTTACTGGGCTAATCCCTTTTGCTGCCGGAACAAGTATGGCTAAAAGTAAAATAATAAAGGCGTAAGCTATTAGGCAAGCTGTGATATAAGATAGTTTTTTTACTCCTTTTTCTCCAAAGTATTCATTGATTAAATCAGTAGTTAGGAAGACTACCGGCCATGGCAAAATTCCGATACTCATAACGAATGGTCCTACTTGTATCAATTTTCCGCCAATTAATTCAGCTACAACTGCATTCGTAATGAAGATTCCTGCGAGGATAACGAACACAATATCTTTTTTGGATCTAAACATAAAAAACAATTAGTTTTTCAAATTTAGTATTTTAATTTCTTTTTAGATAAAAAAAATCCCATCTTGTTTTTACAACAAAATGGGATTCTGTATTTTACGATATCAGAAATCTGATTATCCTAAAGCAGCTCTTTTAAAACCTGTAACGATAAGATCTTTATCTAAAGATTTAGCATAAGCAGCAACGCTCATTTTATTGTCTTTAATGTAATCTTGGTTTACTAAAGTATTGTCTTTAAAGAAACGAGCCAATTTACCTTTAGCGATATTGTCTAACATTGCTTCTGGTTTTCCTTCTTGACGTAGGATATCTTTAGCAATTTCTATTTCTTTTTCGATAGTTTCAGCGTCAACACCATTTTCGTCTAATGCGATTGGAGCCATTGCAGCAGCTTGCATAGCGATGTTTCTTGCTACTTCGTCAGTACCTTCGATTTTTGCAGATAAAGCAACTAAAGTGGCGATTTTGTTTCCAGAGTGGATATAAGACCCGATAAAAGCACCTTCTAATTTTTCGAAAGTTCTAATTTCTAGTTTTTCACCGATAACTCCAGTTTGCTCGATTAATTTATCAGCAACAGTAACTCCGTTGAAGTCAGCTGCTAAAAATGCTTCTTTAGTATCAAAAGTCAATGCTAAATTAGCCATTTCAGTAGCCATTTTCACAAAGTTTTCATTCATACCTACGAAATCAGTCTCACAGTTTAATGTGATAACTACACCTGCAGTTTTGTCAGCATTTACAACAGCAATTGCAGCACCTTCAGTAGATTCTCTATCTGAACGGTTAGCAGCTACTTTTTGTCCTTTTTTACGTAAGTTTTCGATAGCTAAATCAAAATCTCCGTCTGCTTCAACCAAAGCTTTTTTGCAGTCCATCATTCCTGCACCAGTGATTGTTCTTAATTTATTTACGTCTGCAGCAGTAATTGTTGCCATGTTGTATTATTTTTTAAGGTTAAAAGTAAAAAATTCCAAGTTTCAAATCCAATTTCCAATTTTATTAAATTATCAACTTTAGGTTTCTAATTTTTTATGGAGAGGAATTAAAACTTGGAATTAAATGTTTATTTATTCTTCAGTTGCAGTTGGAGCAGCAGCTTCTACAGCAGGAGCTACTTCTACAGCTTCAGCGGCAGTAGCAACAACTTCAGCAGTAGCTTCGCCTTCTTTGTCAGAACCTCTATCAGAAAGTCCTTCAACAATTGCAGCAGTAACTAAAGTTAAAATTTTATCAATTGATTTAGAAGCATCATCGTTAGATGGGATTACGTATTCAACCTCTCTTGGGTCAGAATTAGTATCCACCATTGCGAAAACTGGAATGTTTAATTTTTGAGCTTCTTTTATTGCGATGTGTTCTGCTTTGATATCAACTACGAACAATGCAGCTGGTAGTCTAGACATATCAGCGATTGAACCTAAATTTTTCTCTAATTTAGCACGAAGACGATCAACTTGTAAACGCTCTTTTTTAGAAAGGGTCATGAATGTACCATCTTTCTTCATTTTATCAATAGTAGCCATTTTTTTAACAGCTTTACGGATAGTTACGAAGTTAGTTAGCATTCCACCAGGCCATCTTTCAGTAATGTAAGGCATGTTTGCAGCTTTTGCTTTATCAGCAACGATGTCTTTTGCTTGTTTTTTGGTAGCAACGAATAATATTTTTCTACCTGATGCAGCGATTTTTTTCAAAGCTTCATTAGCTTCTTCAATTTTTGCTGCAGTTTTATATAGATTGATAATGTGAATGCCATTACGTTCCATATAAATGTATGGAGCCATGTTTGGATCCCATTTTCTAGTCATGTGTCCAAAGTGAACACCTGCTTCTAGTAATTCTTTTACTTCTACTTTGTTTGCCATTTTGTTCTAGTTTACGTTCTGTTGATTAGCAATGTATAAATGGCGATTTCGTTAGGCTTTTGTATTTTGTTTTGGACTAACGTTCTCGCAAATGAATTTGCTCGAATCTCGGCTTTAGACATTTAGATGCTAAACTATTTCCTACCTCGATAGGAGAGCAACAACAACTGTTTTTTTAAATTTCAATAAATAATTGATAATGTCTTGTCCTATTTGAACAAGACAGGTACTATTAACGTTTAGAGAATTGGAATCTCTTACGAGCTTTCTTCTGACCGAATTTCTTACGTTCAACCATTCTTGGATCTCTTGTTAATAAACCTTCTGGTTTCAATATTCCTCTGTTTTCAGCATTTACTTCACACATAACACGTGCTAATGCCATTCTTACAGCTTCTGCTTGACCAGTTGAACCACCACCGTAAACGTTAACTTTTACATCAAAGTTGCTTACATTTTCTGTCATAGACATAGGTTGTAGCACTTTGTACTGTAAAGTTGCAGTTGGGAAGTATGTTTCGAATGCTTTTTTGTTTACAGTGATTACTCCTGTTCCTTCTGAAACGTAAACACGTGCAACAGCGGTTTTTCTTCTACCGATTTTGTGAATAACTCCCATTACTTAAGATCGTTAAGGTTAACTGTTTTAGGTTTTTGAGCGCCTTGTTTGTGCTCTGATCCTACAACAACATTTAAATTTCTAAAAAGTTCAGCACCTAATTTATTTTTAGGTAACATCCCTTTTATTGCTTTTTCAACTAGTAATGCAGGGTTTTTTGATTGCAATACTTTAGCAGTTAAAGTTCTTTGACCTCCTGGGTAACCAGTGTGACGGATGTATGTTTTTTCATCCATTTTGTTACCTGTAAGGTTGATTTTTTCTGAGTTGATAACGATTACGTTATCTCCGCAGTCCACGTGTGGTGTGTAACTTGGTTTGTACTTACCTCTCAAAATCATAGCGACTTTTGAAGCAAGACGACCTAAGTTATGACCATCAGCATCTACAACAATCCACTCTTTTGTAACGGTGGCTTTGCTTGCTGATTGTGTCTTGTAGCTTAATGCGTCCATAATATTTTTTTAATTAAACATTCCATCCCCAATAAAGGGGTTGCAAAAGTACAATTAATTATTTTAAATACAAATACCTTAAATGATTATTTTTTTCTTGTTTTTGCTCTGATTATCAAATGTATATTTAGATTAAATTTGAGATATGTTTTTTCGAATTACACTTGTAATAGCTCTATGAATAATTGTATTACATTTGTTGTCAAATAAATTTTGTATATTACACTTTTGTAAACACAGTTTTTACATTACGAAATAACTATTTTGTTTATGAAACTCAATTATAATGCTATTTTAAATTGGCACGTTTTTATAATCATTAAAAAGCAACAAATTCCAACCTATGAAAGCTAAAGCAACTTTAAAACAAATTGCAAAAGAACTAAATGTTTCTGTTTCTACAGTTTCAAAAGCACTTAATGATAGTCCTGAAATTAGTGAATCAACAAAAATTAAAATTAAAGAATACGCAAAATTAAAAAACTACAAACCAAACGTTATTGGGTTGAATCTTAAAAATAGAAAGACCAAAACGATTGGAGTAATTATTCCTAATATTCTGAATTCTTTTTTTGCAAAAGTATTTAGTGGTATTGAGAAGATTGCAGATGAAAAAGGATATAATGTAATTATGTGTATCTCTAATGAATCATTAGAAAAAGAAGTACACACTCTTGAAATGTTGAGTAACGGAACAATAGATGGATTTATTTTATCTGTTTCAGAAGAAGCTCAAAAACTTCATGAGTACAATCATTTTAAAGAAATTATAAATGACGGTACTCCTATAGTTATGTTTGATAGAATTGCCGAAGGTGTGGAATGTGATAAAGTAATTGTTGATGATTTTGATTCAGCTTTAAATTCAACGCAACATTTAATAAATTTAGGTTGCAAGAATATAGCTTTATTTTCTTCGGTAGATAATTTAAGTGTTGGTAAGTTAAGAACCGAAGGATATCTCAAGGCTTTGGAACAAAATAACATCCCTTTAAATGAAAATTTAATTATTCGAACTGATTCAGAGGCAGATTTGAAAGATAAAATTAAAGCTGTTTTTGATAATAATAAAATTGATGGAATATTTGCTTTAGATGAAAATGATTCTGTTGCCGCATTAAAAATAGGCCTTAAAAAAGGTTACAAAATTCCAAAAGAACTTTCTATTATAGGTTTCGCTGACGGAATTCTCGCTTCTAGACGATTATCACCAAGTTTAACCACCGTAAGTCAGCATGGTATAGAGATAGGGGAGGTCGCTGCTAAATTACTTATTGACAGATTAGAATCAAATGAGGAAGATATGCCTTATGAGACGGTTGTAATAAAAACAAAATTGAAAGAAAGAGATTCAACAAGAAAGTTGTAATACTTTAAGATAAGTTACGAAATTTAAAAAGCCATTCGAAATTTTGAATGGCTTTTTTGTGTCAATAGTTTTTTAAAATGAATTTTAATGCGCTTCTAACCAATCTTTTCCTGCTCCTAAATCCACGTCTAAAGGCACATTAAGTTTAAATGCATGTTCCATTTCGTATTTTATCATCGGTTTGATTTTTTCGAGTTCAGAATTATGGACATCAAAAACAAGCTCATCATGAACTTGTAGTAGCATTTTGCTTTTCCAGTTTTCAGATGTTAGTTTTTTATGAATGTTAATCATTGCTATTTTGATAATATCGGCTGCGCTTCCTTGTATTGGTGCATTTACTGCATTTCTTTCGGATGCACTACGAACTACAGCATTAGCTGAATTGATATCTTTTAAGTAGCGACGACGGCCTAAAATAGTCTGCACATAACCATTTTCCCGGGCATATTCGATTTGTTCTTGTATGTATGATTTTAATCTGGGATATGTTTTGTAATAGGCCTCAATCAAAGCTGCACTTTCAGAACGGGAAAGAGAAGTTTGATTACTCAATCCAAATGCCGAAACACCATAAATAATACCAAAATTTACTGTTTTGGCATGGCTTCGTTGTTCACGAGTAACTTCTTCCAGAGAAACATTAAATACTTTTGAAGCAGTAGATTTGTGAATGTCTTCATGGTTTTGGAAAGCTTTAATCATGTTTTCTTCGCCACTCAGGGCAGCAATAATGCGTAATTCTATTTGAGAATAATCGGCAGAAACAATCGTGTAATTTTCATCTCTGGCAACAAATGCTTTTCTAATTTGTCTTCCACGTTCGGTACGAATCGGAATGTTCTGTAAGTTCGGATTGTTAGAACTTAAACGTCCGGTTGCCGCCACAGTTTGCATATAATCGGTATGGATTCGATTTGTAATTTTGTCGACTTGGTTTGGTAAGGCCTCAACATAGGTGTTTTGGAGTTTTACTAATTGTCGCCAGTCGAGAATGTCTTTTACAATTGGGTTTTCAGTAGCTAAATAACTCAAAATCTCCTCTCCGGTTGCATATTGACCTGTTTTGGTTTTCTTTTGTTTTATTCCTCCAATTTTTAATTTATCGAATAAAATATCACCCAATTGTTTTGGAGAAGCAAGATTGAATTTTTCTCCTGCAGTTTCAAAAATGTTTGCCTCTAATATTTTAATATCATCATCTAATGTTTTTGATAATGACTTCAAGAAGTCTACATCCACACGAATTCCTTCTTTTTCCATATCAGCTAAGACTTTTACCAATGGAATTTCAATTTCCTCAAAAAGTTTCTTAGTCTCTGTTTTGTCTAATTCTAAAGTAAATATTTCTTTGAGTTGCAAAGTGACATCAGCATCTTCAACTGCATATTCTTTAATTTCTTCCAATTCAACGTCGCGCATTGATTTTTGGTTTTTTCCTTTTTTTCCAATTAAAGTTTCAATTGATTGAGGAGAATATTTTAAATAGGTTTCTGCTAAAATATCCATATTATGGCGCATATCCGGATTAATCAGATAATGTGCAATCATTGTATCGAATAATTTTCCTTCTACTTTAATGTTGTAATTAGAAAGAATTTTTAAATCGTATTTTAAATTCTGTCCAATCTTTTCAATCTTTTCATTTTCGAAAAAAGGAATAAATTTTTCGATTAAAGTTTGTGCTTCTTCTTGGCTTTCTGGGAATGGAACATAAAATCCTTTTCCTTTCTCATACGAAAACGAGATTCCAACTAACTCCGCATGTAAAGCATCTAATCCTGTTGTTTCGGTGTCAAAACAAACTGAAGATTGGTTTTGTAAATTTTGCAATAATAATTTCAGGCCTAAATCACCTTGAATAATTTGATAAGAATGTTCAGTATTTTCTAATGAATTATAATATTGGTGACGTGTTTCAGCTGAAGTTTCATCTGAAGTTATACTGCCAAAAAGATTAAATTGTTCTTCGTTTTTGGGTTGTGGTTTTTTATATAACTTAGCTTCGTCAACTGTATTGTTGGCTGGTGCTGTTCCATCTTTTTTAAATATGGCGTCAAATTGTTCTGACATTCTTCGAAATTCCAATTCGTTGAATAGGGCATCTGTTTTTTCGACATCAGGAGTTGATAATTCATAATCTGTTTCATCAAACACTACAGGGCAATCTAGTAAAATAGTAGCCAAAGTTTTAGATAATAAACCTTTCTCTTTATTGGCTTCAATGTTTTCTTTCATTTTTCCTTTTAGCTTATCAGTATTTGCTAAAAGATTTTCCATTGTTCCAAATTCCTTTAATAATTTTTTGGCGGTCACTTCGCCTACACCAGGTAATCCAGGAATATTATCAGCAGTATCACCCATCATTCCAAGAAAATCAATCACTTGATCTGGTCTTTCAATTTCAAATTTTGCCAATACTTCAGGAATTCCCCAAATTTCTATACCATTACCCATTCGGGCTGGTTTATACATGAAAATATTTTCAGAAACTAATTGCGCAAAATCCTTATCCGGGGTTACCATAAAGACTTTATAATTCTGTTTTTCGGCTTGTTTAGCAATTGTTCCAATTAAATCATCGGCTTCATAACCTTTAACTTCAATTATTGGAATATGCATGGCTTTCAGTAAATCTTGTATGTACGGAATGGCAATTTTTATAGCTTCGGGAGTTGCATCACGATGTGCTTTATATTCAGGGAATATTTCATTTCTCAATTGACTGCCACCGTTATCAAAAGCAACGGCTAAATGATCTGGTTTCTCTCTTTTTATTACGTCCATTAACGAATTCATGAATCCCATAATGGCTGAGGTGTCCATTCCTTTAGAATTGATTCGAGGATTTTTTATAAATGCATAATAACCACGAAAGATTAAAGCATAAGCATCTAAAAGGAATAGTCGTTTTTGTTGTGACATGATTGTAATTTTGTATAGTTTTCAAAAGTACAAAACTTGTCAGATAAAGAATAGACAGTTTGAAATTTTTCTTAGAATTCATAATTTAAGATTTATCTTTTTAATTAATGCTGTTAAATAATTTTTGATCTAAAATTTATTTAAAAGTTAATTGGATTACTTTTTATTTGAACGAAAATGAGTATTAATTTTTTTTTTTTCAAAAAACACTCGCCTATTTTTGTAAGGTTATAAATATAAACATACAATAAAATGCATTTTATCGATTAAAATTGCACTTTATCGATGTTTTTTTTATAGCTTTACTAAATGAAGTTGAAATTTAATTAGTAATATTTAATCTTTTAATTTGTTTATTATGAAAAAAAATTACCCTATTGAAAAGGTGTTACACGCCTGTCTACTGTTTTTCATGATAGTAACGACAAATGTATTTTCTCAAGTAGGTATTGGAACTGTTACGCCAGATGCCAGTTCTGTTTTAGACTTGTCCTCTACTACTCAAGGAATATTGATGCCACGGATGACTACTGCACAAAGAACCGCTATAGCAAGTCCAGCTAATGGTTTGATGGTTTATGATACTGATACGAAAGCACCAGCATATTATGATTCAACTACTTCATTATGGAACAAAATAAATGGAGATAAAGATGAAAGATTGAAGTTTAAACGCATTAAATCTACAGATGTTTTAGCGACTGTTTTGGCTGATGAAAAAACTGCAGGGGGAAGTACAAAATATCTTTTGGATTCGGGTACTTTATATGAAATTAATGGTACTATTAATCTTGATTTACCTATAGAATTGAATAATGCATATATTATTGGTATGGATGCTGGGGAAGATAAATTGATCAAGGCATCAGGTGATCTTTTTACGGGTACAACTGGAGGTTCTATCAAAGTGTTAACTTTGACAGCAACAAGCGGTAATGTTTTTAATGTTATAGGTACAGGATCTATAGCGTCAGGGACACAAACACAAAGTTTAGTTTTAAGAGATTGTATCGTTGCGAGCTCATCTAATATAGGTAAAATTGAAAATTTTGCATTAGCTTTTGTAAGTATCGTACAGTATCTAGGAAATACTACAGGAATTATTTATAAAGATATTAGTAAAGTGTTGCTTAGTAATGCAGCTTGGTTTGGAAATAATTCTGGAACCTATGAAACATTTCAAGGAACTTTTGGTCTAATTGAAAAATCAGGTGGATTTAGTGAAGTCTATGGATCTCGCATTGGTCTTGATGTCTCTAGTAATCCAACAATTACTGGCGACGCGGTAATTGAATCAGTTGTCTTTACAGGGACTCTTACAACAGGTAAATATGTAAATGGATACACTACGGGAAATTACACCGGTTATAATTTTGATAATAGATGGGATGTACGTTGCGCAGGAATCCCAACTGAAACCGATGCTACGGCTACAGGTGAATTTAGTGTTAACTTTTTACCTGGTTCAGGTGTAGCTGTTACCGTAGATAATTCAGGAACTGCTGCGAAAATTTCGCCAACAACACTATCAAACACTTTATTTAGATTCTCAGCCAATAATAGCGCAAGAGTCTCTTACTTAGGAGCGAAAAAGCGTATTGTAAAAGTAGGAGGAAGCCTTTCATTTGTTGCAGAATCAGCTGGTAAAACAGGAATATATATATTTTACATCGCTAAAAATGGATCGACAATAGGTCAATCAAAAATATATGGTTATACGGGATCAACAACTGATATCGTTTCTATTCCATTGTCTGCTTCAGTAGAAATGCTTACAAATGATTACCTAGAAGTATATGTAGATTATTATTCGGGTTCAGCAGGAAAAATCAAAGTGACTTCCATGACATTAACAGCATTTTAATTGGTAAAAAAATAGTTTTTTGTAGGTATGGGTGATAAAATAATTAAACGGCTTAATCATTAAAAAGTATTTTGTTAGCAGTATGATTTTGAAAGCAATGTAATTGTAAACACTAAAAATGTTCTGAACAAAAATAACTCTTGCTAAAAAAAAGTTATAAGTTGTTAAAATGGAAACAACAAAAGAGAACAATAATTAATTTTATTAAAAATAGTTTTAGTGAAATAATGGTTTTTAATTAAAGAAAAGCAGGTAAAAAATTTTATCAGCTTTTTTTAATTAAAAAGGGTGTTGTTGAGATAGATTTGGTGCGATTTTAGTTAAATTTTGATTAATAAAAAGCTATCATGTTTCCTTAATTTGTTATTTTGTATAAAATATTGTAAAATGATTCTTCGCTTACTGTTGTTATTTATTGTCCTTCTTATTATTGAGCTTTATGCATTTCAAGCATTACGAACCTTAATAAAGGTAAAATGGGTTTTGATATCCTATCAGATTATTAGTTTATTACTTTTAGTATTCATTATTTATTCTTTCATGCAGTTTGATCGTTCTGTTGGACAAACTAAGCAAACGATGTTTACTATGGGTTTAGTACTTTTAGTATATGTTCCGAAAATTGTTTTGGCTCTTGTTTTACTTGGAGAAGATGTTTTTAGATTAGGAGCAGGGTCAGTAAATTATTTTATTCAGAATAACGACAATATAACTTTTTTAGCTTCAAGAAGAAAATTCATAAGTCAAGTTGGATTAGGATTGGCAGCGGTGCCATTTTTGTCTTTGATATATGGGGTGACGATAGGTAAATATAATTATAAAGTAATCAAACAACGAATCTTTTTTCCTGATTTGCCTGATGCTTTTGATGGTTTTACGATTACTCAAATTTCGGATGTTCATAGTGGAAGTTTTGATAATCCAGAAAAAATAAATTATGCGATAGATTTAGTCAATGAACAAAATTCAGATATGATTTTGTTTACCGGAGACATTGTAAATACAGATGCTAAAGAAATGCATCCCTGGATAGAAACATTCAACCGAATAAAAAAACACGAATATGGAAAATATTCGGTTTTAGGGAATCACGATTATGGGGAATATGTAACTTGGCCATCTGAGGCGGCTAAAGAGAAAAATTTTCAAGACATAAAAAATCTATATGGACAAATTGGTTTCAAATTAATGTTGAATGAACATACTTTTATTGAAAAAGGAAATGATAAAATAGCATTAATTGGTGTAGAAAACTGGGGGCAAAATTTCAAAAAAGCGGGCGATATTAACAAAGCATCCCAGCATGTAAAAAAAGAGGATTTTAAAATTCTAATGAGTCATGATCCATCACATTGGGATTACGAAGTGCAACATCATGAGAAAAATTTTCACCTTACATTATCTGGACATACACATGGAATGCAATTTGGGATTGAAATTCCGGGTTATTTCAAATGGAGTTTGGCACAATATGTTTACACGCAATGGGCTGGTTTGTATGAAAATGTAGGTCGATATGTCTATGTAAATAGAGGATTTGGTTTTCATGCTTATCCAGGAAGA
>JBJOQF010000002.1:0-9038 GCA_046050185.1 Bacteroidota bacterium | reverse complement strand
CACAGATGAAAATAAAATTAATAGTAGCAAGTTTATTCTTAACATTGGCATTAGTTTCTTGTAAAAATGAAGGTAAGAAAGAAGTGGCTGCCCCAGTTGAAGAAGTAAAAGCCAACACATTTGATGTTACTGTTGAGTTGGTAATTAAAAAAGATGATGAATTAATTCTTTTTTATAAAGATCCATCCATTAATTATTTTGACGAAAAAAACACAGTTTATTATGGTGTAAAAGGCAAACAAGTGCCTCAAACAGTAACATTCAGCATTCCTGAAGGAGTTTTACCAAATGATATTCGTTTTGATATTAGTTCAAAAAAAGATCAGGAACCAGTAAAAATTAACTCTATAACTTTAAGTTTTGAAGGAAGAATATTCAGAGTTGATCAAAGAAATCTACTAAAATATTTTACACCGAATGAATTTATAACATTTGATGAAGCTTCTTCGACAGCGACTTTTATTTCAAAAGGAGATCAATACGACCCAATTTTTAATACAAAACCAGCAATTTATATTGAGCTTGAAAAAGTTAGAGGGGTTAAGTTATAGTTTATAAAAAACAAAATTGTCAAAGGCTATTCCTGTTAAGGTATAGCCTTCTTTTTATAAAAAACACATGAAATAAATGTTTAGTTTTTTTAATAAAGTCCTATACGATAAAAAGCACAAAATATTAGTTTCTAATTTTGTTTACCTCGCTATACTCCAAGGTTTAAATTTACTGTTACCCTTAATTACCTTCCCTTATTTAGTCAGAGTTTTAGGCATAGAAAACTTTGGATTATTGTCTTTTTCATTGGCATTAATCACGTATTTTCAAATTATTACCGATTTTGGATTCAACTCAATCGCTACCAGAGATATTTCGGTTGCAATTGATGACAAAAAAATGCAACAAGATATTTTTAATGATGTAATGTCTACAAAATTATTTTTGCTTGTTTTGAGTTTCCTTTTGATGTCAACTATTATTTTTAGTTTTGAAATATTCAGAAATCATTGGGAAATTTATTTTTTTTCTTTTGGATCTGTTCTTGGGCAGGCTATTTTTCCGGTTTGGTTTTTCCAAGGAATACAAAAGATGCGGTATATTACTTATTTGAACGTATTTACAAAAATTATTTTCACCATCGCAATTTTTGTTTTTGTTAAACAACAAGAGGATTATTTTTTGGTCCCTATTTTTAATGCTTTAGGTTTTATCACCGCTGGAATTTTATCCTTTTATTTTGTGAAGAAGCATTTTGATTTACAATTAAAATTGCAATCCTTTGAAAGGATCAAAAACCAATTAATTAAAGGTAAATATGTTTTTTTGTCCGAATTAAAAATTTCTGTATTTACTAATACCAATACATTAATATTAGGGATTTTTGTGGGCAATCAAGCAGTTGGCTACTTTAGTGCTGCTGAAAAATTAGCCAGAGCAATTGGAAATTTTCAAACTCCTATTTCAAATGCCTTATTTCCTTTTTTGGCTAATGAAATGATTTCAAATAAAATACAGACGATTAAGAAAATAAATAAGATTACAATAATTGGTGCGCTGTTTTTTTCAATTATAGTACTCTTGGGATTCTTTTTTTCGAAAGAAATTATAACGTTAGTTTACGGAGATGCGATGAATCCAACGATTATTTTATTTAAAATATTGATAATCATTCCGCTTGCTTCATTTTTAGATACAATGTTTGGTAAACAAATTTTACTAAATTTAGGAAAAGATAATTTGTATTTTCGTGTCATTTTATGGGCAACCGTTTTGAATATCAGTATAAATTTAGCATTTACCTACTTTTATGAAGCACTGGGAACGGCCATTGCACTTACTATTACACAAATTTTTATAGTATTAGGAATGTGGTTTTATGCAAAAAAGGAAACGGATAAATTCTGCTAATAAAGAGCGCCATGACACAAATAAAAGTAAGCGTCATTATTCCTGTATACAATGCCGAAGAATTTTTGGCTGATTGTATTCAATCGTTGATAAGTCAAACATTGCAAGAATGTGAGTTTATTTTTGTCAATGACGGCTCAGTTGATTTCAGCCAACAAATTATTGAACAATTTCAGAAAAAAGACCATAGGATTATCCTGATAAATCAAGAGAATAAAGGCATTAGTGGCGCCAGAAATACAGGAGTTGAAGTTTCAAAAGGTGCCTATATTGGGTTTATTGATAATGATGATTATGTAAAGGAAACCATGTTTGAAACGTTATATAATAATGCCATAAAAAATGATTTTGATATTGTAGTTTCTAAAACCATTTTAGGCAGAGATGGTAAGTACATTATTAAACAAGCTGTTTTCCCTGTGGAAAATATATATGAGCAGGAGTTTATCCAGAAAAATATTATTCCAAGTTTATTGCGTGAGGAAGATTTATTTGCTGTTTGGAATAAAATTTACAAACGTAGTTTAGTGTTTCAGAATGATGTTCGATTCCCAAAAACAAGGGTTATTGAAGAAGACAATATGTTCAATATTCAAGCATTTAATAAGGCTTCTAAAGTAATTTTTATAGACTATAGCGGTTATTTCTATAGAGAAGTAGCTACAAGCGAATCCAGGAAAACAATTGAAAATGATTATTTTGAGAAGGCCTTACAAAAATTTCATTTTGATTACAAAAAAGAATATGACCTTACCATTACTTATCAAGAATTAGAAAAGCTAAAAGCAATTCGTTTCATCCAGAGAGTATGTTATTTAGTATATAAATGCGCCACGGCTGAAACTTCTTTTGACAAAAAAATGAGTTATATTAAAAAAATGATTTTTTACCCAACAGTTTTTTCTTTGTCTAATCAATATCGCAATGAGATACTTTATAATAAAGGGAAATACGAATTTCTGGTTTTGAAAATTATAAAAAACAAGTCAATTGTTGGTTTATATTTATTAGTTTTATCAATTAAAACGTTTTACCATCCTAAAATTTCAGAAACCATTAGGTTTTTAAATAATTCAAGAATTCAAAACACTTAAAAACAAAAAATTGCTCAGAAAATTATATACAATCCTTTTTTTTCTTGGCCTTTTCTTTTTTTCGTTTAACGAATATGAAGGCATGCCGATACTTGGAGAGTTTAAAAGTGAGTCGGGTGCAGTATTCTTTTTATTGGGCTTTTTACTATTGATTATTGAATCTGGTTTCACTAAAAAAATTGCGGTACCATTAAAAAATCCAATTTTTCAAATTGTATTGATTTTTCTATTTTGGTGTTTCATTACTACAGTATTAAACATTCAAACGGTAGAGTCTAATTATTTTAAGCACACAGCAGGAATAAATAGATTTATCAGACAATATTTTGCCTTGTTACTTTCGAGTATTATTTTTTTCCTTTTGTACTATAATGTCATTCGAAAAATGGAACTGAAAGACCTTCTTTTTAAAATAAGGAAAGTGTTTTTTTGGTCTTTAATTGTGGCTTCCGTTTATGGTTTTTTGGAGATTTTAGTCTCTTATTTTGGTTTTGGATTCTTTTATCCAATTTTAAAATTATTTGATTATTTTCCTTTTTTGGAAGTCTACATCCATGATAAAGGACGTATTTCTTCAATTGCTTATGAACCGCCATTTTTTGCAATTTACTTAATCACTATTGCAGGATGGATGTTTAGTTATATTTTGACCGAAAAAAAGAGTTGGAAATTTTTACCTGCGATTACAGTTTTAATACTTACTTTTTTTTCAGGATCAAGAACAGGTTTAATGGTTGTTCTTTTTCAATTAATTATTTTTACGACGATTGTTTACAAAGACAGAAAAATTAGAAATTATTTTGTAAAATCCTTTTATGGGTTTTTGATTCTATTTTCGGTTTTGCTTATTTTCAATGGAGAAAAAACAATAAACGCCATTTCAGAAAAAGTAGTTTCATTAAATTTTATTGGAAATTTAAAAAGCAATAAGTCTAATCAATCCCGGTTTGGGTTGCAATATGCTTCCTTACAAGTTTTCAAGGAAAATCCTATTGTTGGAGTTGGTTTTGGACAACAAACGTATCACAGCAGAACACATTATCCAACTTGGGCTACACAAGATAATTATGAGTTTGATTTGATGTATAAGAATAAGAATGTAAGATCATTCCCTCCGGGATATAATCTCTATACCAGATTGTTGGCAGAAACGGGTATAATTGGGTTTTTGATTCTATTGGCATTAATTTATTATTCCATAAAACAAACAAAAATTTTTATAAAAAACAGTACTGGAGAGAAGCAAATCTTGTCTTATATACTATTAATTTCGTTTTCAGGCCTATTTATTAATTGGTTGCAGATAGATACTTTTAGAATTTATGGTATTTGGCTTTCATTAGCTATTTTGATGCGATTGTCTCAAGAAAAAATTACGATAAATGAATAAGGTCGTTCTATTAATTCCGCACTATAATAATCCGCTTGGACTAATGGTATCTGTGGCGTCAATTGAAGCTTCAGAAACAGTGGATATTGTTATTGTGGATGATGGGAGTGTCAATGAAAGCATTAATGAAACAGCTACAAATAATGCTTTCAAAGCAGCAGGAAAAATTATTTACATTTATTTAGAAAATAATGAAGGTGTTGAATCTGCGCTGAATCATGGCTTAGATTATATTGTAAAGACAAATCACTATCATTTTATTGCTCGATTGGATTGTGGTGATACTTGCATTGGAAAACGATTTGAAATTCAAGAAAAATTTCTGGTTGAAAATCCTGAAATAAAATTAGTGGGTTCGAATGCTATTGCAGTGGACCCAAAAGGCAATTTTTTATACAAGACTTTATTTCCGGAAAAGAACCAAGTAATAAAGAACAAAATGTTTACTAACGCCATGTTTCTTCATCCAACGGTTATGTTTGCCGAAGAAATTATAGCTACGGTGGGGAAGTATCCCACAAATTATAAAGCTGCTGAGGATTATGCTTTTTTCTTTAAGATTGTAAAAGAATTTAAAACGGCCAATCTTCAGGAATTTCTGTTGCAATATGAAATTAATCCATCAGGAATTTCATTTTCAAAAAGGAAAGTACAAGTCTGGAGCAGAATAAGAGTAATTAAAGATAATTTTTATTTTGGTTTTTGGCCTGTTTACGGAATTATAAGAAATCTGATTTTGTATTTTTTACCCAATTCTATCATTCAAAAAATAAAAAGGTTCAAAGAATGAGTATATTTTCAAAGAAAGAAAGCTATAACTACATTATTCTCTTATTATTATTGGCGTTGTCTTTTTCAAAATCAATACCCAATATAATTTTAGGAGTTGCTTTGTTTTTTTATGCCGTATTGCTTTATCAGAAAGAAATAGTTTTTCCAAAAAAGCACTATTTTTATCCCTTTGGATTACTATTCCTGTATCTGCTGATTAAGGCTGTTTTCCAATCCTCAATTGGTAACGAAGTAAATGTATTCAGTCGATTTTTAGTTGTAATTATACTTCCAATAGTATTTATTCCCGTACCCAAAATTAAAATAATTTGGGTTTTTATAGCATCAGTTTTTATAGCTGTCAGTATTGCTTTAATTCATACTCTCATTTATTATTTAAACAATAAAATACTTCCGTTCAGTAATGGTGCTGACGTGAATAAAATTTTGATAATAGAAAGGCCTTACATGGGATTTATATGTCTTGTTGCATTAATTTTATGTTTATTCATGACAAAAGAATATCCAAAATTTAAAAAAGCACTATTGGCTTTGAGTTTGTTTTTTGGAATTTTTATCTTTTTTATTGCGGCAAGGCTGTCTTTAATCACGTTAATTGGAGTCGCTATAATTTATCTTTTATTCTATTCGGGTTTATCTGCTGTAAAAAAAGCAATAATTATCACAGTTTGTTTTATGGTCGTATTTACCGCTTTATTGAGTTATAAAAATTTGTCAAACAGGTTTTTTGTTACTGAGAGTTTTCAAACGATGAAAGATTATGAACCAAGAGTTGTAATCTGGAGTTGTGCGTCAGAGATAATTCGTTCGTCTGATTTTAATTTAATGTTTGGAAGTAAAAGTTACAATTGGCTACAAGAACAATATCTTCAATGTTATGAAGATTCTATTACAAATGAAAGTAAAAAAGTATGGTTTTTAGACACAAAATATAATTCTCATAATCAATTTATTGATTCTTTTCTAATTGGTGGTTTCTTGGGATTGGGACTGTTTTTATTTTTTATTTTTTCTATGATGAAAAATGCTATAGGAAATTTTTACTTTTTTTCAATTGTTGTTTCTTTAACGTTATTTTTTATGATGGAAAATGTATTGCACAGGCAATTTGGTTGTTATTTAACCGCAATCGTATTTTCTATAACCGCAAAATATAGAGATGAAAAAAATTAAAATTGCCCATATTCTTCATTCAGTAGGAGGCGTTGATGTTTCCTTGCGGCTCATTCTTGAAAACAGCAATCCATCTCAATTTGAAAATATCGTAATCCATGGAATTGTTGATACAAAAGAAGTTTTTTATGATAAAAATAAAGCTCTCATCAAGGACTATAAATTGCCTATATCCAGAGAAATAAAGGTTGTAAATGATCTTATCTCAATTATAAAAACATACCAAATAATAAAAAAGGAAAACCCTGACTTAATTCACAGCCACAGTGCAAAAGGGGGCGTAATAGGAAGAATAGTTGCAATTTTAACAGGAATTCCGGTTGTTTATACCCCGCAGGCATTCTCTTATTTAAGTACAAATAACAATTTTAAAAGAACGGTTTTTTTGTTAATTGAAAAATTATTATCCAAAGGAAATGGTACTCTTTTAGCTTCTTCCAAGTCTGAAATGAATCGAGCAATCGAAGAAGTAGGATTTAAAAAAGAAAGCGTATTGCTTTTTAATAATGCAATAAAACCAATTGAAGAAATTGATTCACTGTCCATAAAAAAAACGTGGCCTGATAATTATATTTGTACCGTTGGTCGTCCTTCTTACCAAAAAAATATTGAATTCATGATAAGAGTTCTATTTGAAATAAAGAAAACGACAACTATTCATTTAGTTATAATGGGAGTAGGCCCAGTTTCGGATAATTTAGATTCCGTTAAAAATCTTATAAAAGAGCTTGATATGTCAACTGACATCACCCTTTTGAATTGGACAAAAAGAACGGATGTTTTTAATATTATCAATGGCGCAAAATTTTATATTTCAACAGCACGATATGAAGGATTGCCTTATTCCATTATCGAAAGTATGGCATTAGGAACTCCTTGCATAGTTTCAGATTGTGATGGTAATAAAGATTTGATAAAAAATGATTGTAATGGCTATTTAGTGAAAGAAAATGATACAGCAGATTTTTCGGCAAAATGTATTAAATTATGGAACGAAGCGGAAATACATGCAGCGTTTTCAAAAAATGCAAAAAAATCATTCGAACAAGATTATAATATTTTAAAAAAAATCGTGGATTTAGAAACTATTTATCTAAAACAATCAAACTTAAAATATAAAAAGTCACATAAATAGTTTTATTTTGCCCAAACAAATAACTTTTATGAAAAGAATACTCATCACCGGAGCCGCTGGATTTTTAGGATCACATCTTTGTGACCGTTTTATCAAAGAAGGCTACTTTGTTATTGGTATGGATAATCTCATTACTGGAGATTTAAAAAATATAGAACATTTGTTCAAATTGGAGCATTTCGAATTTTATCATCATGATATTACAAAATTTGTTCATGTTCCGGGTCAGTTAGATTATATTTTGCATTTTGCTTCGCCGGCAAGTCCAATAGATTATTTAAAAATTCCAATACAAACGCTGAAAGTGGGCTCTCTTGGAACACACAATCTTTTAGGTTTGGCACGTGTAAAAAACGCCAGAATTCTTATTGCATCCACTTCTGAAGTATATGGAGATCCATTAGTACATCCACAAACCGAAGAATACTACGGAAATGTAAACACAATAGGGCCAAGAGGCGTTTATGATGAAGCAAAACGTTTTCAGGAATCGATAACTATGGCATATCATACTTTTCATGGAGTAGAAACCAGAATCGTTCGGATTTTCAATACGTATGGTCCAAGAATGAGACTTAATGATGGTAGAGTTATTCCTGCATTTATAGGTCAGGCGCTTCGTGGTGAAGACTTAACTATTTTTGGTGACGGAATGCAAACGCGTTCTTTTTGCTATGTTGATGATCAAGTAGAAGGAATTTTCAGATTATTGCATTCTGATTATGTTCTCCCTGTAAATATTGGTAATCCGGATGAAATTACCATTAAAGACTTTGCCGAAGAAATTATAAAACTTACAGGAACCAATCAGAAAGTGGTTTATTTTCCTTTGCCAATAAATGATCCATTGCAGCGCCAACCCGATATTACAAAAGCAAGAAAATTGTTAGGTTGGGAAGCTAAAGTAAATCGTGCCGAAGGGATGAAAATCACCTATGACTATTTCAAATCATTATCCAAAGAGGAACTTTCCAAGGAAGAACATAAAGACTTTTCAGGTTATATTAAATAACAAAAAGATTGCATAAATTTGTTTTTTAAATTAATGGTATCAAGGGGAATAATAGAATACACTCACTAATTATGAAGGCATCTCAAATAGGTAGATATTCAAAATACATTAGACCTATTAGTATTTCATTAGACCTAATAGTTATTTCGGTACTAAGTTTATTTGTTTTCAAAGAACTCAATTTAAACCTTGGATATTATCTTATTTATCAAACAATCGGTTGGATTACAGCCGCTTTTTTAGTGCAATTTTATGAAGTTTATCGCTTTACGACACCTATTGAAATTATTTCAAAAATAATCAGGCAGGGTGTTTTATTTCTTTTAATAATCATTGCTTTTTTCCCATTTTCAAAGCAGGTTGTATTTAGTGGAACATTGATTGTGATTTTTATTTCCTCAGTTATAGTACTGATTACTATTTCAAAATTTTTATTGTTTTATTATTTAAAAGAATACAGGATAATAACAGGAAGTAATTATAGAAATGCAGTCATTATTGGATATACGCCGGAAGCAATTCAATTAAAAGATCTTTTTG
>JBJOQF010000001.1:0-8593 GCA_046050185.1 Bacteroidota bacterium | reverse complement strand
CTTACCGGCAATCGAGAAAAATCCAAATTACTTGGCGGAACACGATATGGAATGGAAAGACGATTACGTAAGACAAAAACCGGGACCTGAAAATTCACTGGGACTAGTAAAATTTTTATTTCCCAATTCGAATGCTATTTATTTGCATGACACCCCTGCAAAAAGTTTATTTAGTCAGGAAGACCGCGCTTTCAGTCACGGGTGTATTCGTGTAGCCAAGCCAAAAGAGCTTGCCGCAATGATCATGAAAGACGACAAAAACTGGAATCCTGAAAAGATTGAAGCCGCAATGAACAGCGGAGACGAATACTGGTACACTCTCAAAAATAAAATTCCGGTTTACATTGGCTATTTTACCGCTTGGGTAGATACTGACGGAGTAGTTCATTTCTATGAAGATGTTTATGACAGGGATGAAACATTAGCGCGATTGCTGTTTAATAAATAGTTTTGTTGGGTTTCCTAAAAAATCACAACCAAAAAAAATGACACTTTCTTATTTAAAAGATCGTGTCATTTTTTATTTTATTGCTATTTGCTCAAAGGAAAGTATGTAGCACCCTTAATTCGATTATTATTTTACCCCATCAAAATTATATAGCAATACTTTACTATTAACCCGTTGGGTGTAATTAGTTTTGATGATAATTTTTCGTCAGTTCGAGTGATTTTCGATAGGAAATCGTATCGAGAACAAGAAAAATTTCATTAAAAACGATTCTCGATACATTTTTCGTTCCGTTCTACTGCACAAAAAACACTCGAATTGACGTTTTTAATAATTACACCCAACGGGTACTTTTTAAATAAAATATATCTCAACAAAAGAAAAAATTATTAAAACAATAACCTTGGGTAATTGTATAGTATCATTTTCTAAATAAATAAACCGAATAATTTTTCTAAAAATGGAAAAGCCTATTTATATTATTGGTACAGGACTTTCGCATAACGGTTCTGCAGTACTGCTTAAAGATGGTCAAGTATGTGTTGCAATTGAAAAAGAACGTTTAAGCAGAATTAAACACGATGGAGGTAATGATACGCTAGCTATACAGTACTGTTTAGATGCTGAAGGAATCGAATTGAGTGAAATAAGTTTAGTAGTTCAAAGTGCCAATTTTGACATTCCAAATCGAAACCAATTTAGAGGGAAAAGAATTTTTTCTGAATCCAATAGTCCTAAAATCATTACGATTTCACATCATTTAGCACATGCTTATAGTGCTATTGGGACTTCGCCATTTTCGGAGTGTGCAATCATGGTAATTGACGGTTGTGGCAGTCCCTTGGATCAACACCTGAGTCTACACCCGGAAGAAAAAGCAAATATTAGTTCCCATTTTGTTAGCGAGAATCAAATGCTATGTGAAAAAGACAGTTTTTATCATTTTCGCGAAAATAAATTATTTCCACTATTTAAAGATTTTAGTAAAATGGATGGATTGAAAAATAGTTTTTTATCTATGCCAACGACAAAACATTCAATAGGAGGATTTTATGCGGCTGTCAGTAAATATGTTTTTGGCGATACTGATGATGTAGGTAAATTAATGGGACTTGCTCCATTTGGAAAATCAAACAAATTTAATTTTGATGCTTTTGAGTTTGTTTCTGAATGTCTATATGTAAAAGACAATTGGAAGAATAATTTTACCAATCCATCAAAAGGGTATGAATATTTCACAGAACATTTTTCCTACTATGCAGATATAGCTAGATGGGCACAGGAGCAAGTTGAAAAAGCAGTAATTACTTGCTTGAACTTTCGTATCAAAAGATTTCCTCATGAAAATTTGTGTTATACTGGAGGGGTTGCCCTTAACGCTGTTGCAAATGCAAAATTGCAAGACCAGTTACCGGCAAACACTATTTTCTTTGAACCCGCTGCGGGAGATAACGGACTAGCGCTTGGGTGTGCTTTTTATGGATGGATAAACTACCTCAAAAAACCAAAAGTTGCACATGATGGAAATACTTGTTTTGGAAAACAATACTGTCAGCAAGAAATTGATTTGACAGTAAAGAATGAAATTAACCAAAATTTTAACCAAAAATTTTTTTCGAATGAAGAAGAATTGATTGATTATTGTGCTGAAAAATTAAATAGTGGAAAAACCATAGCTTGGTTTCAATCTGGTTCCGAGTTTGGACCAAGATCCCTGGGAAGAAGAAGTATCTTAGCACATCCGGGAATCCAAAACATGCAAAATCATATCAATAAAAATATTAAATTCAGAGAGGATTTTCGTCCTTTTGCTCCAGCTGTTTTGAAAGACAAAGTGACCGAATATTTTGAAGTAGGCAGAAATAGTCCTTACATGATTTTGGTAGATAAAACTCGACCTAAATATCTCAAAAAACTCCTTAATGTTACGCATTGTGACGGTACCGCTCGCGTACAAACAGTAGAGGAAAAATGGAATTCAAGATTTGCCAAATTGATTGCGCAATTTTACAAGCATAGCGGAATTGCAGTGTTACTGAATACCAGTTTCAACAAAAAAGGAATGCCTATTGTTGAAACTCCATTACAAGCAATTCAGCTGTTTAAAGAAACTGCTTTAGACATATTGGTTTTAGAAAACACGGTAATAGAAAAACAAACAAATACTTTTAGTTAGATCTTTTTCTTTATCTGTAAATCATTTCTTCAGATTGTTAATAAGTTCATTGGCTATTGGTGAATTCATTTTTAGTAATTCAGCAATTATAAGTTTTTTTTGATCCTCATCAATAACTGGGGTAGGTTTTACGAATTCATCAACAGCAGCTTCTCTAAAAAATAATTTATCCGTCCATTCATTTCTAACTCCATCTATAACAAGATGAATACGATCTTTATCACCGCCATTTTTTACAGAATGTAAAAAATTAGCATTAAAATACCAACACTCTCCTTCATTCATGGTTAACCGTTGGCCATCTAAAATAAATTCAACTTCTTGGTTCGTAATTATTGGAATGTGTAATCGAAACACACCATCTTCATAGCCTAAACAATGATCACGATGAGGTTTTACTTCTGCCCCTGAACCAAGATTTAGCAATCTAACAGCAATTTTTTCAAATAAAAATCCATTGAGAATTTCTTTGAAATAGTCACAGAAATCTAAAGCATCAGTGGGCTTAAATTCTTCGGTACTATTTGAAAAAGCATTAATGTTATTTGACTTTCCTCCTTTTGACATTAAAGCTATAGAGGTCCATTTTCCATTATAATCGTTAGAATTATAGTGGTCTGTCCATTTTCTTTTTAGTACTTTATTTGTGTCAAGCACTAAGAGTTCTTTACTAAAAACAAAAGGAAATTTTATTGACCGTACTAATTTATCCATATTTAATCTCTTATCCATTTTTGCATTATCGGAAAAGGTTTCTTACCCTCTAGATTAGCACTCTTATCACTTAAAGCCAATCCCGCCCATTCCAAAAAAGGCAGGCCAATATAGTTAGCATTTGTAAAATTAGAAATAAACCATTCCGAATTTCCTTTATAGCCGTTTGAATGAAATACAAATGAAGGTTCGAGATTTAAGTATGTAAGAGCCGCATAAGACCATAAGATTGCAGCGATTTCTTCCCCTTGGGTGGGCCATTCTCCACTACTAATTATAGAATCAATCATTTCTCTGGTTTTGCCATCTGTAACCGCCAAATGACCCGCTTCATGAAGTAAATCACCTGGATACAGTAATGCATCAAAATCTACATAGATACAATTAGTGCCTAAGGAAAGGCCTGGTAAAAAAGTGGTTGCATCTAATTTTTTTTCAACTGTTTGAATCCCAATTTCTTCAAGAAATTGCAATACTCGCTTTGTTTCTACACTGTTTTTGCTATTTAACATACATGATATTAAAAAATTATTTACGAATTATTAAGTATTTAATAAGTTTTGTAAAGGGATAAAAAATATTTTAAAAAATGAAATCAATTTATTATTTTAATTAATATATTTACCGTTTTTAACAAAAATTTATATAAACTTTTAAATAAAAAATATGTCAATAGAACCATTTATAGGTGAAATTAAAATTTTCGGGTTTAATTTTGCACCAGTAGGTTACCAATTGTGTAATGGACAAATCATATCAATAGCTCAATACACAGCCTTATTCTCCTTATTAGGAACAACTTATGGCGGTAATGGTCAAACCACTTTTGCTCTTCCTGATTTACAAGGTCGAGCAGCAAAAAGTCAGGGACAAGGAGTAGGTTTACCTAACTATGTAATGGGGCAAATTGGAGGGAGCACTTCTGTAACTATATTACAATCAAATATGCCTGCACACAATCATCCTGCAACTGGAATTACTGCGAATCTTCCAGTGGCAAGTGGCCAAGGTAGTGTAAATTCTCCTGTAGGAAACTATTTAGCTCAAGCTTCTGTAGATATGTATTCTACAGCTGCTACTTTAAATAAAAACTATGGTCCTTTAGCAGTTTCAGGAGCAACAGGAATCTCTGGATCATCAACCCCTATTGGAATAGAAAACCCATATTTGGTGGTTAATTATTCGATTGCTTTAGAAGGAATATTTCCAAGCAGAAACTAGTTTAATTAAAATAAAAAAAACATGTCTACAGAACCATTTATAGGTGAAATTAAAATTTTTGGATTTAATTTTGCACCTAGAAATTATGCAACTTGTGCCGGGCAAATTTTATCAATAGCTCAAAATACCGCTTTATTCTCTTTATTAGGAACAACCTATGGAGGTAATGGCCAAACTACTTTTGGTTTGCCTGATTTACAAAGCCGGATTCCTATTGGGGCTGGTACTAGTTACGCTCTTGGACAAAAATCAGGAGTAATATCTGCATCAATATCTGCATCAAATATGCCTGCTCATATTCATTCTGCGACAGGAATTACAATTGATGTTCCAGTTTCTGAAGGAGGAGCTGATACTAATAACCCAACAAATGCTTTTTTAGCTAATGCTAAACCAGGGTTTTATGCGAGCGCCCAAAATGGTTCCTCAGCAGCAGCAGCAGTTTCTGGTACAACAGGGATCTCCGGATCTTCGATTCCTCTTGACATAGAAAATCCGTATTTGACGGTAAATTATTCTATCGCTATATATGGAATATTTCCAAGTAGAAACTAGTCTAAAGAAAATTCGATAATATATTAAAATCCTACTATGCTCACAATTGGAATTTTATTACCACGTTCAACCTATTATGAAACAATTAGTTTTGATTTGTATGAAGGTCTTCGTTCGGGGTTAAACCATTTTGGATTCCAAGATGTTAAAATCGTTACCGAAAATATAGGTTTTGGTAGTGATAAGCAACAGTGTTATCGAAGTGCTGAAAAATTATTATTAGAAGAAAATGTTACGATTGTAATTGCCTATATCGGTCAAAGAATGGCACAATTGCTTCGTCCACTTTTTTTGGCCGCAAATAAAATTCTTATTGTTTTAGATGCAGGTGCAAATTTACCTCAAGAATGGCCCTCTTGCCCAAATATTATTTATCATTCCTTACAAAACTCATTAGGAGCTTGGCTTTCATCAAAAGAAGCAACTAAAGACGGGTATTTCTCAGGAGGAATGGTTACAGGATATTACGACGGTGGCTATCTACAAACGTATAGTTTATGCAATAGTTTTGAACAATCAGGCGGTACAATTTGTTTTAACCACGCTACTGGATATAAAGAGGATGATTTTACTATGGAGCCATTGAAAAATTATTTGGACCAATTTCCAAATAGTGCTCTTTTGAGTCTTTTTAGCGGCGATTATGTACAATGGTATTTTTTAGAAATTAAAGACTGGATTTTTGAAAAAAAAACCACAATATATCTTTCCCCTTTTGGTTTCGAAGAAACAATGTTGCAAAAAGCAGTTTTTCCAAATTGTAGAATAAAAGGAGTTGCTGCATGGTCTAAAAATATAAATTCTGAAGAAAATAATTTGTTTATTACTACTATTAAAAAAACAGGACGAACCCCAAATTTATTTTCATTATTGGCATGGGAAAGTGCGCAAATAGCTATAGAAATTGTAGCTCTTTTAAATAAACATGAAAATAATATTTCCCAGACTATATCAGAGCTATTGAATTTTGAATTTATTAGTCCAAGGGGTAATGTAAGTTTTAATTCAAAAACAAATACATCAATTACACCACTTTTTGAAGCTGAAATTGTTCTCAATGAAGAAGATGGTATGTGTAAAGTTAATCTCTTCTCAGAAATAAAAGACACCAAAAAAACATTTGAATTACTTAGTGAGCTTGAAATAGGTTCAGCTACATCAGCTTGGTATAATAGTTATGTATGCATATAGTATGAAAAGTCAAAAAAAAATATTAATCTTATGTGGAGGGAAATTTGCCTTCAAAACTTTACAGCTATTAGCATTTGAAAATTATTTATGCGGGATTGGAATTGGAAAAAGTTCAAAGATTGTTGTTGAATCTCTAGAAAGAGAATCAGAGAATAACAGCTTAGATTTTAAATATTTTCCAGACAAAAAAAGCGTATCGGAAATGAAAACATGGATTGAGAATTTAAATCCTGATTTCATTTTTTCGATTAGTTTTCCTTTTTTGATTCCGGAAGAAGTTCTTTCGTTTGGAAAAGAAAGGTTCATTAATTTTCATCCTGGCCCTTTGCCTCAATATCGTGGTTCAATGCCAATTTTTGAAGTTCTTAAAAATCAAGAAAAAACTACAGCAATAAGCGTCCATTTCATGGATTCAAAATATGATGAAGGTCCTGTTATTTTTAAAGAAAATTTAAAGATTGATCAAAATGATACCTATGGACAATTGGCTGTCAAGCTTAGTAATCGTACAGCCCAAGTCGCATTAAACATGGCAAACATGGTTGAATATGCTAAAAAAATCCCAAGTTCCATACAAGAATCTGAAAATGCGTATTATTATGAAAAACCAGATTTTTTAGATACCAGCATTAAATGGAAAAATATGACAGCTGGCGAAATAGTTGCATTAATAAACTCATGTAATCCATGGAATTACGGAGCAGATACTTCATTTGAAGGTGAACATATTAAAATTATCATCGCTACAATTTTTGATCAATCGCATGAAAACTCAAAGCCAGGAACAATTCTAGCGATAAATGAAGATGGAACTTTTAATGTTGCTTGTTCAGACGACAAACAAATTTCTATTGAAGTATTAAAAACAGACATTGGAATAATTACTGCAAAACAACTCAATTTTCAAATGAATATTATAGGTAAAATTTTTAAATAAATTATGAAAAGAAGACAATTCGTTAAGAACACCGCTATTTTAGCTACAGGGGTTTTGATTTTTTCAGAAACAGATGTGCATGCTTCAATAAAAAATGAAGAAAAATCAAATGTATTGGATTTAAATCCGCTGGTCAAATCGGAAGAGAAAATTTCAATTAATGGCTTCGTTAAGGATTTTGAAACACTTACACCAATTACTAATGCTAAGATATATGTATCAGTAAAAAGGAATAGATTTTATTCTTTAAATAGAGAGTTGCATTCAATGAATGGTTCCTATAGAATAAATTCTGGTTTCACTAATTCGGGCAAAATTAGTGAAAAACTACTGGTTAAAATCACAGCGGATGGTTATAAAACTTACAAAAGTTACCTTTATTTAACAAAAAATGGATGTAATTTACATAGCGGTGAATGGGATTATAATCCCAATTTTAATCCCGAATATTGTCCCCAAAACAATAAGTCTGTAGATGAGATAATATCAAAATTTAATTTTCATTTAATAAAGAAATAATTAATTTAATATCGTAGATAATGAATAATAAAATTACATTTCTATTTTTTATAGCTAGTATTTTTTGGTTTAAAGGAAATGCCCAAACGCAATTTTGGAGCGACACCTTTGATACCTCTCCAACGAGTGGCACAAGAACACCAGAGGAAAACGGAGGTGTTGGTGGTCTTGTAAACACTAGTTATTTCAGATTAACTGATGGTTCAACAGTTTCACAAGCAGTTTCATTTACTGGTAAAGAAGGGACTAATTATTGGGCAGGGGAAGACCATAATGCGGTTGGGACAGGATTTACTGCAAGTGGAGCTGAGGCTGCGCCAGCAAACAGTGCTCTTAACGAGCTTAGCATTTCGTGGACTGGCATAAATATTAGCGGAAAAACAGGATTAAGTTTTAAAGGTCTTTTTGCCGCCAATAGTACTAATGAACCATGGGATAACATGAATGCTTGTGCTAGTGGTGTTGGAACAACAAATACGGATTATATCATCGTACAATACCGCATTGATACTGGTGCTTATGTTGATTTAATCCGATTCTATAACCGAGGGAGCGCCACCAATGGTGTTGACAAGTATTTATTTGAAGATACTGACGGAAATGGATGTGGTGATGGTACGCAATTAACCAATATATTTGGTGAATTTGTAAAAACAATTTCGGGAACAGGTACAACACTAGATTTAAAAATAAATATATATTCTGAAGGTTCTAATGAAGAGTGGGGTATCGACAATTTTCGTCTATTTGAAACACCTACAGCAATAGTACCAACTGTTGCTACAACAGCAGCAACTGGAGTAGGTGCTGTAAAAGCAACATTGGGAGGAAA